>JACPAS010000053.1 GCA_016180665.1 Microcaldota archaeon | reverse complement strand
TTTTTTTATATTTTTTCAGATCAGCCGGATAATGGGTTTCCAGACAAATCAATGAAGCAAAATCAACGGAAGCGGATTGGCCGCGGATCGTTAAAAGATTTTTTTCGCCGCGGATGTAAGGATTATCCGGATTAAAAATAACATAATTGCTGATTTCCGGATTGTTTTTTTTAAGCCAATTAAGGTAAAACGGCCGCCAATTTTTAAACGGCCAATATTCACCCATAAAAGTCAGGCGGCTTTTATGATGAACGCCGATAATTTCGCCCTGATTGTCAATCAGCAAAGAAGAATTGTATCTTTTTCCCTCCTGTTTGGTATCAAGAACGGCCACTAATTTCAGATTTAATTCCTTCGCCAGATTTTGAAAAAAATCAGCCTTGGCCGAATTTTTTAAAATACCTTCCGGCAAAATTAAAAGATCGATTTTTTCCCCGTTTGCCAAATCATTTTCCAAACCGCCTTTTTCTTTTTGCATAAGTCTGAAGTGCATCGAGAAAATCCTCTTTTGAAAAATCTGGCCAGAGCTTTTGAGAAAAGTAGAATTCACTGTAGGTACTTTGCCATGGCATTAACCCACTTAACCTTTGCTCGCCAGAAGTCCTGATTACCAAATCTGGGTCTGGAATATCTTTTGAATAAAGATACTTGGAGAATGTAGCTTCATCCACTTGTTTTAATCCGTCTTTAATGATTTGATTTACTGCATCCAATATCTCTTCCCTTCCGCCATAGGCAAGAAGAAGGTTAAGAGTATGTTTTTTATTCTTTGAAGATACGTCCTCAGCTTTTCTTATCATCTCAGAGATTTCTTTTGGAAATAGATTTATCCTTCCGAGAAAACGAACCCTAACATCATATTTATTCTTCTCATCACTTTCCAGTGCTTCCTTTAGATTGTGCTTGAACAGTTCGAATAGATCTTTGATTTCGGCCTGATCACGGGTAAAGTTATCGGTGCTAAACCCCCACATAGTTAAGAATTCGACGTTCTGTTCCTTGCACCATTTTAGCACATCGCCTATCTTCCTAATGCCTATTGCGTATGCTTCTTTTTTTGGAATGCCTTTTAGCTCTCCCCATCTCCTATTTCCGTCAGGAATAATAGCGATATGTCTTGGTTTATCGTCCATAAAAAATCACTAGTTTTTAGTCTCCCGATTGAACGTCCGATAAAACTTCGATAAGTTTTATGGACCCTAGAACGGATTGCCGTTCTATCGGTCACAACGTTCAAGGGGCAGCATGAACGTAATACGTTCATTCATGTGACCAGCTCATCGGTCAATCCATAAAAAATCAACCACTAATTCAGATATATTTTATATTCGGTAATCTTTATTAATTGCTTATTATCTATAGATAACATGACACTTTCTGATATGGATATCAAAAAATTAGTGAAAAAAGGAGTAATAAAAATAAAACCATTAGAGGAAGAACAGATAGGTCCTGCATCTATTGATTTAACTTTAAGTAATGACTGGTGGTTTTTTAGAAAGGAGTATCTTGGAAAGCGGGTTGACTTGTCAAAAATTAGTTATGTCAAAGCAATGGAAAAAGTTACTGCAAAAAGTGTGATTCTGATGCCCAGCCAAATGTGCCTTGGGAGAACAGTGGAAAAGATAACGCTCCCGCCAGATATAATGGGGAAACTTGAAGGAAGAAGCAGGTATGCGAGGATGGGTCTTTCGGTTCATATAACCTCTGCAGTAGTCCAGCCTGGAAGCGATAATCATCAGGTACTCGAGATAGTGAATTTCGCCCCATTCAGCATCGTTTTGCATACTGGAATGAGAATCTCGCAGGTGATTTTCCACAGATTAGACAGCCCAACTTCAAAACCTTATTCTAAATTTGGAAAAATAGCGAGGAATCAGTGATGGAACATATTAGTAATAGAAAAATAGCGGTTCTTGCACTAATTTTATTTTTGGCAATAATGCTTTTTTCAGGACTCTATTACTTCCCGAAATTAAAGGACCAAAGTTCTTTTTATTATAAAGAGGAACCCATTCATAAGACTAGCAAATTTATACTTACACCTGGAGAAGTTTATATTTACTCTTATAAGTTCAAAAATAGCGAGACACCCCAGTTTAATGTAACCTATACCATAAGGAAAAACTTTGGCTGCATTGTTTTTGAAATTAAGGAATTCAAAAGTGTTTCGGACTGCATTGATCAGAATGGAAATGATAAAAATGGATCAAACTTGACGCTGAATAATGGCCTTGTTGAAATTTTTAAACCGTGGATGCTTGCAGTTGATGAAAATTGGGTATGGAAGATAGATCTGGTTTCGAACGTGATTACAAACTATAAGATTAATAGCTATGAGTTTAGTGTTGCTGGAACTGAAGATTTTAATGGAAGGGAAGCATATAAAGTTAAGATTCTGAAGAACGGCAATCTTATTAGCTATTTATTAGTAGATAAGGAAAAAAGAATTTTATTAAAAGAAGAACAGGATGCTTATGTAGTTGAATTAGTTTATCCTGGACCAAGTAGTAATTTGAATCAATAACTAGAAACTCTCTCTTATGACTGTAAGTGAGATGACGGATTTTTCTAGTTCCTCGTATGCAATCTCGATAAAACTCTTGTTTGTAGACACTTTTATCATTGGCGGGGCGCCACAGGAAAGCTGAAGTGCGCGCGCACCAATTAATCTAGCAACTTCATATTTTGTAAAATCCATACTCCTCACCTTTTTTACTCATATTCAGAATTAAAATTAAATGTGTATTAAATAGGAATAATTTGTTTAAATGACTATATAAATGTTGCCTTTTTTGCCTATGGTGATTGCAGTCTCGCCAAAGCCCTCAAAAGACTTAACATAACCGCGAACTACCTTTATATTCATTCCTTCTCTTAGCCACTCGCCCCTTCCATCGAAGATATAGATTACTGCTTCATCTCCACGCTCATCATTAACCAAAATTCTAGTCAATGTCTTTTTAGATCTGCCTTTTACGTACTCAATATTTTCTACCCCTTTAACAAACATAATTTCTGTGTTGAGATTTCTGATTCCGTCTTTAATCTTAGTTAGGTTTGTAATCTTCGTTTCCCTGAATTTCTTCCTTGCAAGTGTAAATGCCAATTTTGCATCTTTTTCCATATCACGAACAAGACGCCTGAATTCTTTACGCAGTACTGAGTCGTCTCCACCAGATAGCATCATTGTTTCATATGCTTTTTTGAAGAAGGTTTGTGGAAGCTTTTTTATTGAGTCATCTTCTTTTTCTTCTTTTAGCTCTTCTCTTTCAACTTCATGAAGTTCTTCTGCAAGATCTATTACTTCACCGTTTTTTTCTTTGCTTCCCACGGTTTCAAGTTCAACCTGCAGCTGATGATCGCTAGATAAAACCTCGTATTCATTTTCTTTTTGCTCAACCAACCCAGATGGAGAAGATTGTGCAGGTGGTGAATCAGAAGGCTGCTCGTTCAGATCAGAGATAGCTTCCAGATAACTGGTTAAGAATTCCTGCATTGCTTTTCTTCCGCTTTCCAGATCCTCTTTTGCCTTAGGATCAACTGCCTTGAAGTATACTTTTTCGATTGTAGGCATCATCTTACTTTTAACTGCATCTGCCCTTTGCTTACCAAGTTTCTTCTCAAATAGCTGCTCAATAGGCTGGAGTATCCTTTTCTTTTTATCCTCTGGATTTTCATTTGGATTCTGCGGAGGTTGATGGTCTTCATGAGGTCCAAAAAGCTCTGCAAATGACATGACCTCTCGGTCTGAATTTTGCCTCTGCTTGAGAAGGTCCTGGGCGAGTTTTTTGACGGCATTATCCTTATCGTAATTAAGTTCCATTAATGCGAATATAGCTGCCGGATCCTCAAGCTGCGCTAATGCTTTTGCAGCGTCTTTCCTGACTTTTGGGTTTTCGTCAAACGTGAGAGACACTAAACGGTGAAGCTCGGATTTATTAGATGACATAAGAATTCCCAAACTATATTGACTTAAAAAATTAAATATCTTTCCTAAAGGCAAATTAGATCATGTATTTATAATAGTTTTCATAGTTCTCTTTTAGTCCTTTGGTTAGCTGAGTTGGCTCTATTCCGAGTTTTTTAAGTTTTTTATTGCTGCAAAAGAAACTTTGATTTGCAAATGGAAATTCACCTTCTTTGAAATTTTCGCCATCTGCATCTGGATTAAATTTAATTATTGGTTTTTTACCAACGATTTTTCCCATTTCATTTACAAGGTCAACTAGCGAGATAATTTCGTCACCTGCGCAGTTGAATGCTCCTGTTTTCTTTCCCTCTGCTAAAAGGGCAATGGATTTTGCCACATCTTTAGCAAAGACAAATTGAACTAACGCTTGCCCATCGCCAGGGATTAGTATTGGTTCTTGATTTTTTATTTTTGAATAAATAAAGTGTTCACGGTCCACGTAATTTTTTGGACCTAGTACGTAGACAGGTCTAATTGTTGCAAATTTAATTCTGCTTTCCCTTAAGACTTTTTCGCATCCAACTTTTCCTTTGTTGTAATCGCCCCACAAAGACCAATCACCTAATGGTGATTTTTCAGTTAATGGAAGGTTTTGGGGCATGTTATAGGATGCTGCTGTCCCCACATTCAGAAAAAAGTCAAAACTTAATTGATCTATTGCTGCTTTTGTCTGCTCTGATAAATAAGCGCACATATCTATAACTGCATCAAATATTGGTTTTCTTAGTTTGCGGAAACCATCGTTTCTATCTCCCTTGATAAAATTTATTCGTTCACCATAATTCGATTTAATATTGCCCCTGTTGAATATTGTAATTTGGTGATTATTCTTAAGTAACTCATCAACAAGAATTGGACCAATAAAACGTGAACCACCAATTATCAGAATGTCCATAGAAGATAGTTAGATAAAAGGACTTTAACAGTTTGTTATTTCTAATTATTTAGGCGCACCTAAATTTATAAATACTATTGATTAATACTTAAAAAATTTAGGAAACTGAGGTTAAGAGAAAATGTTGGCGGAATTTATTGTAATGTTCAGGGAAGCTTTGGAAGTTGCATTTGTAATCGGTATCGTATTAGCTTATTTACACCAGACTAAAAAGCAAGAGTATGAGAAACATGTTCATCTAGGGTTAGGTGCAGGTATTGTTGCTAGTCTTGTTCTTGCTTATTTATTTCAGTTCGTTCAGGGTGGTTTTGAAGCAAATGAGGAATTGTTTGAAGGAGTATTTATGGTTATAACTGCTACTTTAGTTACGTGGCTAGTTCTTTGGATTATGGCACACAAAAATATTGCACAAGAGCTGAGAAAAGAAGTGCAGCAGAAACTTGATCAAAGAGAAGCAATTGGACTTTTTATTCTTGTTTTCTTTGCGGTTTTAAGAGAGGGAATTGAAGCTGTTTTGTTTATGGCTGGAATTTTGATCAATACTGGTGGAATTTCTATTCTTGGTGGACTGCTTGGACTGGTTGCTGCAGTTGTAGTTGGCGTTTTAATATTCGAATACTCGATGAAGTTTAACATCGGGTTATTCTTCAAGGTTACAACTATTTTGCTTGTTCTGCTTGCTGCGGGACTATTTTCTCAGGGTATTCACGAATTACAAGAAGCAAAAATTATTCCCACTTATATAGAGCATGTGTATGATATAAATCCACCTAAGAATCCTGATGGTAGCTATCCATTATTGCATGAGAAAGGTGCGATTGGCGGGATTTTTAAGGGGCTAATTGGCTATGATGGAAATGCTTCTGAATTTCAGATTCTAGGGTATTTTGCTTATGTTGCTGCGGTTTATGTGATTTACAGGACTTACTACCAGAAAAACTAGGGTTTAAAATTAAAATAAGCAATAACTAATTGATAGCGATGATGAGACCGTCCCAGTAGACCGAAAGGAATGACAGAAAGAGTAGCTGCTGAGCTATCATAATAATTATTTGTTGAACTATACCAAAACAAATAAAAAACATTCAGTTTGAAAATTCTTGGTTCGCGAACCTTCTGTCTACTGAAGTCGCTGGAATTCGCATCAATTATTAAAAAGAAAAGATCAGAGTATTCAATTAACCAGAGTAAGGGGACTGATTAGTATTAAATAAAGATGTGATTAAAAATGTCGATATGCAGAGGCTACGTAATCAAATTATAACGGCAGAACATGCAAATAATTTAGGTCCTGATTATTGGAAGTTGTGTATTACGTTCGCTGCAAGAGTCAAGCAAAAAC
>JACPAS010000052.1:1136-7426 GCA_016180665.1 Microcaldota archaeon | reverse complement strand
TAGATTTTGATTTAATAATATCCAGTCTACAGTAAAGTTATGTTTGTATGTAGTATTACCCTCTAGTTTAGGGAGATACAGGATGTTATCAGAGATATTATGTCTATCCCCAGAGGGAGTTTCTAAATATATTGAGACTAACTTAAAATTATAGATTGGACATGAACCTGAATTTTTTATTATTAAACCATCCTTTAGAAAGAAGACGTCGCCTTCTCTGAAATAACGCTTTGTAAAATACTGGTAGAGTGATTGTTGATACGTACCATTGAATAGTTCAAGTGAAATACTTTCTACAGTTAAACTCACAGAATAAGAGCAAAATTGCTCAGCATGAGAGATTGGTATTAAAATAAAAATTAATAGGACATAAATAGGTATATTTTTCAAAAACTCTTCCTCCTTTTCTAAAATTCTCTAAGAATTACTTAAAGGCCAAAGGTTTCAAAACTCCCTTTCGAGGTTTAATTTGGACATGCGCTAATTCATCTGACAAACTAGTTTCCTTTTTCTTAAATTCACTATTTATTTTTACCATTAGATACTTATGTGAAAACACCTTTAAAGGCTTCACACACAAAGTAAACCCGGAATCCGCCTAAAATTAGTTCAATATCCAAAGATAATAGTTTAATGCAACTACAATGCTCCATAGTTCTCAAATTCTTATCTTTTCAAAACTATTTACGATTTATCTCTTTCAATATATTTTCATCGTAGCAAGCCACGGGCAATTGTAAAAACTTAGCCAGGTAAACAACGGAAGCATCTATATAGCTTATTTCGTTTTTTTGATTTTTAAAAGTGTGAAGCGTAGCCTGAAAATCATCGTTAGACAAGTTCTTAATTTTGCATTTTTGCTCAGTAAAATCCAAAAATGTTTCAGCACTAGGTAACCCTTTATAATAAAGTAAAACTGTAGCTGCCTCTCCCAAAACATGTTCAGTGATCAAAAAATCTTCTTTTTGTTCGTCATATCCCCTCATATCAGAAAGAGCTTTTTCGTGCTGGCTATCCTGGTCATGAAAAAAAGCAATTAAAAATGAGCTATCTACTATAATCATTCAATCACGTTTTCCGTATAGAATTTTATCTATATTCTTGCTGAGATTAGGGTCCCCGCTACTGAATTTTATCTTATCGTAAATCTCAAAAAAGCTGCGGTATTTCTTCTTCTGTTTGTTTTTGCTTAGCTCCATAATGTACTCCTGAACCAAAAAAACTATTTCTTTCAAGGCGTCCCCTAATTTTAAATCATGCTCGTAAGCATAATTCTGAATGAAAGCCTTAGTTTTTCGATCGACATTACGAATTGCGAATATTTCGCTCATATTTTCACCTGTTAAACATGTATAACAAACTATTTATAAATGTTTAACTTGTTTAACAAAAAAGAAAGAAAAATTACTTTTTCTCTGGCTCCCAAATTCCAATGAAGTTCTCTTCAGAATCAAAGATGAAAGCAATTCTGCCAACTGTTGGAATAGTTAGAATTTCAGCTACATGCTTTCCACCGAGGTCTTTTACTTTTTCAAGTGTTTCCTCAATGTTATCAACCTCAATATAGTTTGTAATTGGCTGCTTAGGTTGCATCCTCTTAGATAAACCACCAGAATTAAGCGTACTCATATTATTCCTTGTTTGAGCGGCACCAGTCATAATTTCAAAGTAATCTGGTGGAGTACCGGGCATAGTACTTTTCTTAATATCCCACCCAAAAACCGTAGAATAAAACTTCCTCGCTCTTTCCACATTATCTGATGGTATTTCAAAATATGCTATATTTCCCATTCAAATCACCTGCTAGATCAAACTACTCTTTCTTTATAAACTTAATCAGGGGGCTTTGCCAATGCTTTGAATTAATATTTATTTAGAGCAAATCTAAGAAAATCCTCAAGCGTATCCTTCTCAGTAGCATTGGAATTCCAAAAATCCACAATTTTTTTATATTTTTTAAGTTCTTTTTTATAAGTCTCTAAATCTGTAATATACTGTTTTGCTTCTTCAGGAATCCACAGAACTGGACACGCACGGGATTTTACATCAACCAGTCGGTTATTCTTCAATTTGAATGGATAAGTTCTGCAAAGAGTTGGTCTTGAATTGTA
Organism: Microcaldota archaeon; assembly: GCA_016180665.1. GTDB lineage: Archaea > Micrarchaeota > Micrarchaeia > Anstonellales > Bilamarchaeaceae > JACPAS01. The sequence goes on along the minus strand of JACPAS010000052.1, from coordinate 5,315 downwards.
AATTGAACATAAACCAGAATTTTCATCGTAAAATTTACAAACTCTGCCTTTTTTCGGTTTCCACTTTAGAATTAAAAGTGAATATTTTCCTTCTAGTAAAATTGCTGGTTCAGTACGCTCACGTTCCGGAGGCTCAGGTGTAAAAGTAACAAACTCAATTGGTTTAAGTCCTGTGCCTTCGGCAATGCGCTTTATATCAAAAAGAGTAATGCAAACTCCAAAACTAGTGCAACAACGACCGCAGCGCATACAGGCAGTAGGTAAATTAGAATTCATCTTAATCAGTGGCAAACCTTAACTCCTTTTTTCATCAGATATTTCTGATGGTATTCTTCTGCTGGATAAAATTCTTGAGCTTGTTCAATCGAAGTAACAATTCTACCATTAAATTTCTCCTTATTTAGTTTATCTTTGGATTTTTCAGCAACTTCTTTCTGCTTTTTAGAATGGTAAAATATTACTGAACGGTACTGAGTTCCAAAGTCTGGGCCTTGTTGATTCATGGTAGTCGGGTTATGATTAGACCAAAAAACATCCAACAATTTTTCATAGGAAATTTCTTTTGGATCGAATTTGATTTGAACAACTTCTGCATGACCAGTTTCATCTGAACAAACATCATCGTAGGTAGGATTTTTGGTTTTGCCACCTGAATAACCTGCCATTGTTTCCTTAATTCCTTTTAGAGTACGGAAAGTTTCTTCAACTCCCCAGAAACAACCAGCACCAAAAGTTGCGAATTCGAGTTTCATATTTTATTCACTTAACTTGTTTTTTAATCTGTTATCCTTTTACTGCTTTTGTTTCTTTATATCGTCATAAGCAGATTCAACTTCTTGGTATCTTGAACTCTGACCTTCTGGAGTCTCTTTAGATATGAACCTATCGCTAGAACTAAATATATCTGATTTATCTAGGGCTTTCTCAATATAAAAAGGGCTATCTGCTTTTGCAGAATCTTTATCTTCTTGTTCTCTTGCAGCAGGGATCTTCCTGCTATCTTTTACTAGAAGAACTCTTCTTCCTAGAGCCAATGCTTCTTGAACTTCGGAATCTGCACCTGGAGAATTTACTTTTGCAGGGAAAAATGCGACAACTCTAGAAACTTTTCTCACAAACCAATAAAGATCCCTATAAATTGTGTGCTCTCTAAGAGCTTCAAAAATAGTACTTGCGAGTGCTGATCTGATTATTCCTTCTATTTTTTGATTATCTGATATTGCACCAAGTCCTCCGGCTTTTGCTTTTTCCAAAACCATTCCAAATAATGAATCTCCTTCAACATCAGTATTCATTTTTGCAAGCTCAATTGGACTTATCACTATTGTGGATGCTTGAAGCCTTCTTTTAAAGTTTTTTATATCATTTTCGCAAGCTTCTGCAAATCTAACCAGTTCTGCTCGTTCATCTGAAGTATATTTCTCATAGCCACTACCAGATTTCATTGCAAGTAATTCAGAGATCGGATGAGCAACATAAGTAATATGTGGTTCTCGTTTTTGTGAAACGTCATAAATTATTTTAGCTAAAGATGCCCTAGAATATGGTGCAGGAAGAACACACCAACCTGCTGAAAATCGCTCTGCAAGCATTTGAGTAAGAAGAACTTCCATAGAAGTCCACTCAAGAAGTTGCGTTACGCTTCTAGCATAAGCACGACCTTCATCACCTTCTTTTAATCCATCTATTATAATACGCGGATCATCTATTAAGCAGGTAAAATGAGCTACGGACTGTCCAGTTACTTCTATAATAAGACTAACTAATCTTTCCATCTGACCAACTGAAACTTGATCACTTACAGCACCATGTTGATTCATTACTGCAAGGGGCATTGTTATTACTATATCATCGGGTTTGGATTTAGAAGCGCTTAAAACTGTACTAACTGCAAGTGTATCCATAAGACCTACACGCATTGCATCGAGCAATGTTTCCCTCACTCTACTTCCAAGTGGAACATTAAGTTCTCTCGTATACATCCCCCTTGCATCTGCTATTGAACTCACTAATACTTTTCTACCAAGTCTATCCATTATTTTTACCGCATTATCTGCAAATGCCCTTTTTCCTACTCCAACTGGGCCAGTAACAAAAAATAGTGCCATAGGGGATTAGATTAAATAGTGCTTTATTTAAATATTTGTCAGATAATTAGATTCTAATTTGTTCATAAGCCCGCCTAAAGAGAACTAATTTTTTGCATTTGGGGCAAACGAGCATGTTAACACTCTTAAAATTAGCGAGCCATAAGACCTTGTCTGGTCCGTGGCATTACGCCTCTTCTAGGACCATTAGCTCTTCTTGAATTACTAGTTTGTCTAAATTCAACTAGTAAATCTTTTAAAACGTCTTCATCTTTGCAACGTAAAGATTCTTTAAGTTTTGAAAGTTTATCACGAAAAGCAAACCATTTAGATTGTATTCTTGCAATTAACCCTCTTGAATCTGCCTTTACTACGAATTCTCTTTTTCCTAATTCTCCTTCTAATGTAATCTGACCATAAATTCCTGATGAGTAAGTGTGAGTTACTCTTTCTGAAACTACGCCTCTGCGGTTCTGGCGGCCCCTTAAACAATTTGTGCTTGTATGTTTAGCATCTGCGAAAAAAGCTTTTCTGAGTGCAAGAAGATCAAGTGCATCAATTGGATTCTTTACTTTAATCGTCAAAGAATTCTCATCAGAAACAGTTTTTGGAGGTGCGCTAGTTAAATCTCCATTTGATTTTCCACCTGGTTGTACGTAAGTTGAATCATAATTCATAACTATAACATTTATGTAGTAAAGTTTAAAAATAAATTTAAATCAAATAGACAATAAGAAATATTAGAGAACTAGAGTAGAGGCTACTTTTTCTATATCTGCTTCTGTAAAACCAGGATTTTCAACTGTTTTAACTGCATAACTATCTTCGAAATTACTCACCTTTTTAGGAGCTAGGCAATCATGGTAATCGAAATATATAGGATGAGAGATGGGAAGCGAAAATTCCTCTCCAGGAACCCCTATAAAACGTATTCTTGTCTGTCTTTCTGGAGTTGCTCTTAGGTTTTTCAAAAGTCCTGCAAATTCTTCTAATGCCCTAACTATGTCAAAACCTCTTAGAAGAGCAATTAAAGAAGCAGCAGTAATATCATCTTTTATAATTGCGTAGTCCTCTCTTTGAAAAAAATTAAACACATCTGCAATAAGATCGTTCACCGTAATTATTGAAGTCCCTCTAATTCTTCTTGCAGGATATTCACTAAAAAACTGATCTTCATCATTGTGTTTTTTATTTCCATGAACTTCAACAACCATTGAACCAGGATATCTTGTTAAAAAAGTAGAAATTAATCTCGCTCTAATAAGTAAATCTTCTAACTGCAATACTGCAGAAACTATTGCATTTTGATTGAAATCTGTATTTGGATCAAGTTGTTTTCTAAGTCTCCAGCATCTTTCCATAAGATCTAGAACGGAAAGTCTGATTGTTGTGACCCCTTCATTTTCCAATCTTTTCGTTAAAGCATCTCTAAAAGGGACGGCCACTCCATTCTCGTTTGTATGCGGAGCAATTAAAATCAGTCGATTTGGTCTTTTACCTTGTTTTGGTCTATAGTGGGGGAGCTCTCCGAAAGTGCCAGCTCTTACTAAGGCTAAGGACATTGACATATGTATATTAACAAGCCTAGATATTTAAAGCTTTTTTCCCCATTAATTAAAACACATTAAAAGAAGCAGATCACTTTAACTTATATAAAAACTAACCATACATCTTCTTATCTCTCTGGGAAAGGGATTTCAACCCTTTCATTTTATTCAAATCATTAAAGAGATCTGGGTAAAGTTCCTGCAGCTCTTCCTCAGAAAGCAATCTTGCAACCATGTTGAACCATTCTGTAATGTCTGATCGCTCGTTTTTTATCGCACTCATAATCATAGACTGATCGATTTTATGCTCGTCTCCAGTATCAACTGCTTTTTCAAAAGCTACTGATGAAGCATTTTCGCAAATAGCCATAATGTCTGAAGCTGCAAAATTCTCAGTTGATGAAGCAAGTTTATCAAAATCAATTTTCTTTTCTATGGGCAAATCCTTGAGGTAGAATTTGAATAATTCTTTCCTGGCAGAAAAATCTGGAGCCCCTATATAAACAACACGACCAAAGCGACCACTCCTCTTAAGTGCATCATCC
>JACPAS010000052.1:0-1103 GCA_016180665.1 Microcaldota archaeon | reverse complement strand
AGCCCCAATTACTAAAACTTTTTCAGAGTTATGGTCGATTTCACTCATTTCCATAAGCAGTTGATTAACCAGGATATTCAACCATTTTGAACCGCCTGCTGAATCAGATCTTTTTCCACCCAAACCTTCAATTTCATCCAGAAATATAATGCAAGGAGCGTTCTTACGTGCAGTCTCAAAAAGATTTCTGATATTCCTTTCAGAATTGCCCATCCACATATTCAAGATTTCACTTATCTTTACTTTAATTAGTTTTAATTTTGCCTCACCAGCCAACGCATTTGCCAGATATGTTTTTCCACAGCCAGGGGGGCCATAAAAAACAAGCCCGCCTCCAAACCGTTTCTTGTATTTTTCTGCTAGTTTGGCATTTTTAAGAGAAGATATAATATTTGTGTTAACCCATTTTTTGAATTCGTCCATACCAGCAACACTTTCAAAATTTAAACTTGGATTTTGAGGAGCAAAATCAGTAAGTTCTGGATTTGTTTTGGTTGTTTTTGAAGATAATTTATCTAAAGTTGCTTTAACATAGTTGTTGCTTGGCTGGTAAAGAATAACATATTCTAAATCTTTTTTAGCTTTATCAAATTCACTCATATCAAAATATACGTAGCCACGTTGTTCTGTGATTCTTAGGTCATTTGGGCGCATTTCCAGGCCTTTGTTTGTAAGGTCTAGAGCTTCCTTAAGCATCTTTCTGTTTCTGAAACAAACTGCACCACTTACATAAGGGTAATCGTATCTTGCATCTAGCTCCAAAGCTTTTTTATAATAGTTATGTTCGATATCGTGCATCCCCTTCGCACAATAAATAATTGCAATATTATGAAGAACATTTACATGTTTTGGTTCTAATGCTTCATATTTCTTATAAAATTCAAGAGCCTCATCTGATTTACTTAAACTAGAAAGTGTGTAAGCGAGCCTGAAGAGATAATCAAGTGTGTTTGGCTTAAGTTCGAGAGCTTTTCTAAAGTAGTTAATCGCAATATCATACTTCTCGTCTTTCTGGGATAGAATACCAAGGCCAAAATTTGCTTCTGGATTGTTTGGATTTTCTTCAAATGCTTTCATTAAATAAAAATAAGATTGCTTGTAAT
>JACPAS010000051.1:4144-10477 GCA_016180665.1 Microcaldota archaeon | reverse complement strand
GTAGACACATCACCTACGCTTACTATTTTTTTGTCTTTTTGATTAAGCAGGTAATCCGTCTGATATAGCTCGCCTAGGGGGGTTTTCAGCTGATTTTTTATAGAATCCGGAACAACAACCATAAGATTAGTATGGCTCACAACTCTTTAAATCCATTATCAAGGCCAACTATAATTTTAGAAAATTTAGTGAATATTCCGTTCTCAACGACTCCTGGAATGGAATTAATTTCATGTTCAATTTTTTCCGGATCTTTAATTTCCATTGGAACATCAATTAGAAAATTTCCGTTATCCGTAATCGTAGGGCCTAGTTTCTCGGAAGACATACGGACAGATGCATCTTTCGAATAATCTTTCAACTGTTTTAAGGCAAATGCATAAGCAAACGGGACGACCTCAACAACCAACCTTCCAGAGAGTTTTGGCCTGAGTTTTGACTCATCAATAATTACTAGGAAGGTTTTTGCACCATAACCAACAATTTTCTCTCTGGTTAGTGCTCCTCCTCCGCCTTTAAGCAAAGCAGTTTTAGTTGCAAGATCAGCACCATCAACAGCCAAATCAATCCGTTCAACCTGGTCTAATTCAACTATTTTAATTCCAAGAGATTTTGCAATGAACCTGCTATCCAAAGAGGTAGTGACTGCTTCAATATCAAGTCCCTGTTTTATCCGTTCTGATAATAAAAAAATAAACTCACGTGCAGTAGTTCCACTCCCCAATCCAACTACCATTCCGTCTTTTAAATATCTAAGTGCACCTTTTGCTGCATTGATTTTTTGAGTTGACATAGCCATCAGTTCTTGGCTTTTTTACTTTTAGAATCAGTAAAACCGATTTGGTTACCTTCTTGTTTGAAATACTCTAACTCCTTTCCACTTTTATCAGTTAACATGACATCCATTCCACTTTCACCAACTCTTATGGTCAGTACCCTAGGCTCCCCTTTAAGAGTAATCTTCATCGTATAAATTTGATCTACCATTCTAAGCCCTCACAAATTGTACATTCAATATATTTTTTGGATTTTGTGCATCCTGTAAAGCAGATAGAAGTTCACTGTTTTTAGGTAAATGAGCGCCTATTGTTTCTGCAACCTTGGCGACGACTTTGCTAGCCTGAAGACTGGCTTGATTAAATTCTGGTTCTACCTTTTTGGGTTTAAGCATAGCAAGTCGATTAAGCTTTTTCTCCTCTTCTTGCATAAAGGCTTGTGGTGTCATAAAATTGTTTAGCTTCCCAATTAATAAATACTTTTGCATTAGACACCAGCCTTTGGATTCGTGAGTCATTTACTCACAAAGGTTAGTGCTAATCCAAACACTGGATTGAGTAGGATTAAATTATTTGTTTATACGAAATCAGCCAGCCCAAGCTGTTTAATTTTCTCATCCTCAAATATATTTTTTATCTCACGGTCAACAAGCAAAAGTCTCTGTTTTAGGTAATCAGGAAGATCATAGTCGTTAACTATTTTCTTGGAAATTTCTAAATATTTCTGAATGCCGCCTTTATTTATTGTTAGTAATAGATTCCCACCGCATTTTGTGCATTTACCGACGAGTGGAACCCGCCTGTAGATATCATTGCATGTAACACACCTAAAAGTCTGACGTGAATAAGAACGTAAATTCCCGTATAAGTCAGGTATAAAATGACTCAGGATTAGTCTTTCAGCTGCATCTTTTACATCAACTGCTTTTATTCTGCCCTGAAGTCCAAACTGAAGTGCTATTTTATCTGGAATGGAATCTAACTGAACATAAGCGGTCTCTATATTCCCCTTGTCAATGCTCCCAACCCAATGGGTTATCGGAATGCTCTCAAATTGCTCCTCCTTACCCAAACAATCCTTAATTGTTTTAATTTTAATATCACTAGGTGGGGTTATTTTTTCTGCTGCCTGATAAAATTCAAGTGGATATTTGGAAACGAACTCCATGCATTGGACTTCATCATCCACTTCTCTTGGATCAATTGCTGAAGTTAAGACTAGAGGGGCGTCCATCGTTCCACCACGATTTTCAGTTAGGTACGATTTAGAGAAATTTATCAAACAATCCATTAGCATCATTAGACAATCTTCATCACCGTCGGCGTTGCGTCTCTTTGCAGCATGAAAATAAGGGTGCGCATAGCCAACGTGAGCTTTAGTAAAACCAATAATTCTGCAAAGAACAGCTGCAGAGGTATGGGGTGATAGACCAACTGCCATCTGCCCAATTAAATCATTTTTCGATTCTACATTATAAAATGGCTTAAGCCCATAAAGATTAACTAGCATTTCATCTATAAAATTACAAACTGAAATAAAATACTCTGCACCGCGTTCTGCAAGAATTACGTCTTGGTGTCTTAAAGCAACAAGCTGATTTTCTGAAGTCAGTTCATTACCAACATAGTCTTTAGTATAGCCCATCTCTTTTAATTTTTCAACAGAGACCCCTATTTCTTTTGGGAAGAAATGTGTGAGCGGGACGTCTGTTGCATCAAATCTGCTTGTTCCATCCCTGAATACGTAGACTCCATATCTTGACCTGAAAAAGCCTTTTTCAAGAGGTTCTGGAGTCTTGGTTGGATTTGCGAGCCCTTTTACACCTTTAATATCTTCTGGAAAATATCCAACTTTGAACTTTATACTTTCAAGTAGATCAACAATATTTACCGGCCGTTTTTCATATGAAATAGTTTTTATATCACAATGAATCTCAGAGTCTACGATTTTTTTGCATTTTTGGCATATTTTTTCGAATTTACATACAGAGCTGCATGTTAGGCAGGTTGAGCTGAAGTTCAAACTCTTACAATTAGTGCACCTAAATCTTGATAGTTCCAGATTCGTAGATTTTTCTTCCCCTCTGCTTTTTAGAGTCTTATATAATTTTATTAAGCTACGATTTTTTTCAGAACCAGTTGGAAAAAGAACATTTGGACTACCGTCCATTTTTCTTTCCTTTGCCTTCTCCGGACGACCCATTCGTGCACCTATGTATGTAGGCGATTTTGGTTTTATTCTAACTCCGGATAAGTTTTTTAAATTCTCAAAAACAGCAATTTCTCTTTTAAATTTGGATTTGAAATTTTCTATATTTGGCTCGTTTGTATTAGAATTAATTAAACCAAGAGTCAAGAGTAGGGCCAATGCATCATTTGACTTAAGTATCAACTTTCCTCCTACAACTAGGTGCTCAACAAGCAAATCTTCTAAAATTGGCTTAAACTCTGCTGATATTTTGAATTCTCTTAGTTCGCCATCTTCATCTGAAGCAACTCCTTGTGCAAATCCTTCTGCTAATTTCTCAACCTGATCATTAGAAATAGATTCCCAGTTAAAAGTAAAGTCTGGATGAAATGGGAGATCGTTGTTTTTACAAAAGAGGAGCATATCTTTTGGATTGGTTTCTAAGTTTAAAGGCGGAGCAATATGCTTAGAACCAACTTCTGCCTCCCACCATTCTTTACAATATCCAGAAGGAACTAGGGGGTGATTTGATTTAAGAAAATCACCGTACGTAGAGAGAATATCTCCCAAAAAAAGAATTCTATCGATATCTGATTTTAATTTGTTTGCATCTTCTACTGATTTAACTTTGACAACAGAACCATCTTTTAGTCTAACGATAGGTGGTTCAATTGTTTCACAGGAAGTCACCACGCATCCTTTTCCAGGTCGCTCTATCTTCATGTGCGTACCATAAGCCAAAAAATTATCAAGCAAAATCATAGTCGCAGGATGCACATTCTTTGCCATCAGACCATTTGTCCTGGTTCGTCCATATCTTAATCTAAAGCCACCTTTAGCAGAAGGATAAGAGAAAACGGGTCTGCCGGCTACTAACCCCTCAAGATAAGTTTTATCAGGCTTTATTTCTATTGTATCTGCCTTTCTGGTAATTTTTATAACTTTCTCAAGCCAGTCCCACCCAAGATTAAGTTTTTTTGTATATTTCAGGACTTTAGAGGCTTTTTGAGCAATACCTTCACATATAACTAAGGGAATGCCGCCGCGAATCCTGTTAGTCTCAACGCCGGGCACTCCACGGTGGACGGAGACTTCTATTTCTTCGGTTGGCTCACCATCTACGCAAACTGGGCAATTGCGTACGATGTGCGCCACATCCTCATCTGGAGGCTTATATTGTAGATGCGTAACACGAACTTCATACATATTAACTTCTTCTAGGTATCTTTCAACCTGGGATTCGGTTACCCTGTAATCCCCTATACCTGCCGCCCTTCTCGCAACATCTGCAATAACAACACTCAATGCTGCTGCAGTTCCTCCAGCACTTCTTATTGGACCTGCATAATAAACCGCAACATAATCTGAACCATCTGGATTATTTTTTATTCTGGCTTTTGCGATACCTTCGGTTGGGGCAACTAACACACCCTCAGTTAGAATTGCGACACCCGTTCTAATTGCCTGCTCTATAAGTTGTTCTTTTGTTCCAGAAATTATTTCTCCGCTGGCAAGCTGTTTTGCTATTTCAAATGCAACCCATTCTCTGCTTTTTAACTGCTTCTCTAATTCTCTTATTTTTTCTGCAATTCCAACAGGACCAACAATACCTTCAACCCTTGCTGCGACATCTTTTGCTATTTTTACTTCTACTTCTTTTGCTGGGTCTAGGCCCTTTGATCTTGCTGCTGCTGCAACTGCATAAGCTTTTTCTAAATCTATTTTCAACAAATCGAAATAATCCATGAATATTTCACCATTTAGCTACTCTTGAAATCCAAAGTTCTGAGTTTCCCTGTTTTTAGTTCGTAAACTGGAACTAAAGCTGGACTGGGAACGTGACCTTGTTTTACCTGATACTCGGTTTGGTCCTGGAATGTTCCGGAATTTATTAACAACGTTCCACGGTACAGCGTATAACCGTTTTTATGAACATGACCGCAATGTAAAATATCAGGCTCATCCTCAATTACCAAATAGTCTAACTTTTCAGGAATTATTAGATTACCACCATAGATAGTTGAGAGGTGGCGACGTTTTAAGTACTCAACCATAACTTTTTCCGGATGATTGTAAGACATATTAGGAAGTGCTGCGATCAATGAATCCATAGAAGTTCCGTGATAGATTAAGTGTTTCAACCCTTCAATAACTATTGAGGATGGATTGCCAACAGAGGTAACATCAACAGTTATTAGGTCTTTTCCTATTGCAGGCATAGGTTCTCCGCGACGCACTGCATCATGATTTCCCGGAGCTACAATAACTTCAATATGGTCCGGCAACTGCTCGACAAAATCATTAAACAGATCATATTGTTTCTTTATGTCCTTGATAACTAGTTCTCGTTCCTGATTTGGATAAACACCAATTCCGTCTACAATGTCACCTGCAACAACGATGTATTTTAATTTGCTCGCCAATTCTTTTGCTTCACCACGACCATGCGTCCATTCAATAAACTGGTCAAAATATTTTTCCAGAAAGTACCTGCTTCCAAAATGAGTATCTGAGATATATGCAACAACCAGATCATTTTCTGCTAATTTCCTCTCTCTTGTTATTGGTAAATCTGGCCATTCCACATCATCTACTATTAAGTAGGGTTCCTGTACTTTACCTACCAATGCAACTACATCGTCCAAAAGAATGTATTTCGATTTTTCAAAAACTTTATCTCTTCCGTAAGCAGGTGAGATGACTGCCTTGAACTGGGAAGTTAAATCCTCAACTTCTAATAGCAAGTTTCCTTTTTTCGTTTCACTTTTTCCGCTTATAGTGGCTATTACCCGTACGGTTTGGCCAATGTATTTTTTGATTTCATTCAAAGTTACGTTAGGGAATTTGCTTGGACCATTTAACAGTTTTGCTAATTTTTCATGCCTGCTCCTGAAGTAACTTATGAAGTCATCAATTTCCCCATTTGTTCTTGATTTGCCAGTTACTTCTTTTGTGTGCAGAACCTGAATAGAAGCATCATGTTCTTTGGCAATGGATTTAAATGCTGAAGGACGCTTAACCTCAATTACAGGAGCTAGCTCTGACAGTGCCGATTCCACATCTTCCTTCGTAATGAATGGTTTTTCTAATATATATAATTTTGATAAGAGTTGCTCTTTATTATCGGAATTTTTTAATAACTCTTCTGCTTCTAGAGTAATTCTCACTCCTTTTTCAATTAGCTGCTGAAGCATAATAAGACCCGAAAGATTAGATAAGTAGTAAATAGGATGAACCAGTTTAAAAAAATTAGCTCATTTTTATGGATTCTAATGAACTTATTATAGCCCATATCTGCGTCCTTGCATGTGCAGGCATATTTATATCATCAGTACTTGAATCGATTAGGTAGACGGCTGCAGAGACTTT
>JACPAS010000051.1:0-4087 GCA_016180665.1 Microcaldota archaeon | reverse complement strand
TTGGAATTGAAGAATCTTCTACGAGTCCCTGAAGCATTCCTATAACTTCTGATAGTTTTTGTTCTGACATATTATCACCTGAATTAAAATAAAACGTTTTTCTTATTCTTATCAACGTAGCTTATTTAAAGCTTATATAAATAAAACGGGCCCGACGAGAGTCTCTACCAGAGCTATACTTATTGGAGACTACCGAGCTAGTCTAAGATTTTTCTCAGAGACGCTCTTTACTTGTTGCTAACGCAACAAGGTCAGTTCTCTTTTTGTATAAACTTGGTGTTTAACATAACCTGAGAAAACCTAGGTTTTGGATAAACACCAGCCTTTTGTGAGTAAAGTCCTCATGATAACAAAAGGCTTGTGTTTGAACTCGTGACCGTCAGCTCTCCTCTACCAAAAAGCCAATAGCCTATGGTTTTTTAGTGAACCTATTGAATGTAGGATATTACTCATGTACTTTTGGGCTGACATAATAAACGGAAATCCGTTTATGATGCCCATTGAACGTTGCGACGTTCAATCGGGAGCCCTTTTTACATAATAAATACCTAAATTAAAAGGGCTCTTAGAGGGCTGCTGCGCTATCCATTGCAGAAAACCATTTAACCTAGATTCATCTCATGCTTTTGGGCTGAAGCCCTTTGGCATAAGTAGATACTGGGTTAAAGGGCTCAAGGCTGCGCTACGGGCCCGTTAATAATAAATAAGTAAAAAAGAGTTTAAAAACGCATCCAAAAATAATGAAAATAAAAAATTAAGAATTAATTGATTAGAATTCTTCTTCTGCTTCGTCTTCCTCGTCCCACTCTTCGTCGTCAAAGTCTTCTTCTTCCCAATCTTCTTCCTCGTCAATTCTTAATGGCTTCATATGTTTCACCTAAGTTAATTTTAAGGTATAAATTCGATGTACGAAAAACCAAATTTTTGTAAATTAAAGTTTACGTTTTGCTGTATTCTACTATCGAAATAATTAAATACCTATCTTTGATATTGGACCCGTCTATTTTAATAGTTTGATGTAATAGAAAGTTGGCTATGATGAAGCGAGGTATTTTTGATTAGTGAGGTAAAACAGAGTGATGAACCAAAATTAATAATGAGGATATTATGGGACCGCCAATAAACAAAAGGGAAGAGGTATGGAAACCTTTTCAAGAGCAATTTGAAAAAGACCTGCCTTGGCTAAGGGATTTTTTGGGTCCGAACAGGAGGGAGTTCTACCAAGGCTTAGTAAAAGTTATTGTGGAATATAGAAATTTTCCGTCAAGAACGTTCTACAAATTGTTAAAGGCTAATAAACGGTTCATGGAAGAAACTTCGGCAGCAATTAAAGATAAAATTGGGGAAACCAGGTTCGCTCCACCAATTACAAAAGGAAAGAGTAGGGAAGAGCTAATGTATGAAGTAAACAAAACCATAGCCTCTGCAGTAATAGTTGGAAATCTACTAAGAATTGATCCTAAATTCATAATAGTTATAGCAGGTTATGAGACAAAATTTCAGAATAAAATGGGGGCAAATGGAACTGGAGTATGCCAACTTACTGCTAACTCTTCATTTAATGAATTAAAAAATAATAGAGTATTAGCAAAGGCGAACGAAGTTTTGGCGAATCTAGGTGGGGCGGAGATTATGTACCACAAGATATCAAGGGAAGAATTGATGAACATCTTCCTAAATGTACTAGAGGCTGGAAAGACCATGGTACTCAAGATGGTTAGGGGAAAGGTTAATTGGGAGAATATTGAGGATGGAAGTTTAGAGTACAGGAAATTAGCATACCATTATAATGGAAATACTGAAATAGGCAATGATGGTAAACAAATTAGGGAAACCTATGCATACAAAGTGTATGAACAGTATAAAAAATTTTATGGAGTTAAAACTGAAGCTAGATACAGGGAAGATCAATTAAGAGATTTATCTAAACTTGTGCCAAAGTTAAAGGTCCAAGACTAATTGGAAAAATATAAAAATGGACTCAGAGGGAATTACGTGCTTTTGAGTCATTCCTCATGCCTTTTCCCTAGGGTTTTGGCATTAGAAGGACTTAATTCAAAAGGCTACTCGCACCCTCGGCCTTCCGCGTTCTTGAATCTTATTTGTAACTGCCTCATGCCTTTTTCCGAGGTTTTTGGCATTGGAATGGCTGAGGAACAAAAAGCTCTGCAAGGCGGACGCTCTGCTACTGAGCTATGAGCCCATCTGCTACTTTTATAGTATATACCGAACCAACTAAGTTTTTCCGACTAGGTTCGGAATAGACTGATCCGACTTTCTTTGTTGGATCAGAATAATTGTGGATAAGATTAGACTAAGAAATGTTTTTAAAACAGGATTAAACAAAGGTTAACTTATGGATGAGAAAACTAAGGGCCTAATTCAAATTTTATTTGCAATTTTAATTGCAATTTTAGTATTTTTAGCAAATGATTACATAAAAGAATTTGCATCGTTCGGCTATTTAGGAGTTTTTGTAATTTCAGTTTTGAGTGCAGCTACTCTTTTTATCCCAGCACCTTCGTGGGCTATAGTAATCAGTGTCAGCCGTGTTCTGGATCCTTATTTAGTTGGAATTGTTGCAGGCATAGGCACTGCACTGGGAGAAACTACTGGATATGTAGCAGGCCAAGGTGCATCGAACTTAATAAAAACTAATGAACATTTCAAAAAGTGGAAAGAATGGATTAAGAAGAATGATATTTTAGCAATTGGGGTTTTAGCATTTGTTCCAAATCCTTTATTCGATGTTGCTGGTTTAGCTGCAGGTAGCCTTGGAATTAAACTTTGGAGGTTTATTCTGGCTTGTGCAATTGGACGGATAGTTAGATATATTTTGCTAGCTCAGCTTGGAGCATTCTCTACATATTATTTATAAAGAGTTGTAACCTTATTCTAAATTTATTCAATAGCGGGACAGCGGGGTAACATAACTTAGCTTTAAGTTGTGCCTCAAGGGTAGCTTGGAGTACCCGCCGGATTTCTAGTGTTTTCTAATTAAATTCACTTAGAGAGGCGAAGCTCATAACCCGGAGATCGTTGGTTCAAAAATTCGAATCGACTTCGGTTTGAGTTGGTATTCCATCCCCCGCTATTTTTTACTTCAACTTAAAATAAAGTCTCTTATTGCTTTTTCCTTTATTCTCCAGTTTAATTAGTTCAATTTCCCCAACTTCAGATGTATTGCGCACATGAGTTCCGCCATCAGCTTGTAAATCCACATCTCCAATTTCAACTATTCTCAATTCAGTAATTTCAGGAGGTAAAGCACCAGCTAGTTTTACCACCCCAGGAATTTTCATTGCTTCTTCACGCGGTAAGAAATAAGTCTTAACATCTAAGTTTCTGTTGAGAGCTTGATTAGCTTTCTGAACAAGAAGCTGCATCTCATCTAAATTAAAAGTTTCTAAATTGAAATCAAATCTGGTTTTATCTTCCTCAATCTGATTTCCAGTGATTAGAACTCCTTTTTCTTTATGCATTATTGACGCGAGTGTATGCGCAGCAGTGTGCATTTTCATTAATTTGTATCTACGATCCCAGTTTACTAAAACGCGAACAGCATCTCCTGTAACTAGACCTGGCTTATCCACTTCGTGACTAATCTTTCCATCAACCTTAGTAACATTAACAACTGAAAATTCAGCATTATCACTCGCCCTAACTAATTTTCCAAAATCAGTTGGCTGACCCCCTCCACGTGCATAAAGAACGGTCTGATCCAAGAAAATCTGCGTTCCCTCGTTTCTAATTTCAAGAACTGATGATTTGCATTCTTTCAAATAAGAATCATACAAGTAAAGAGCTTTCATGAGCTAATAAAATAAAAAGAAGATAATAAAAAGATACTCACATTTTTTGGCCAATAAAACCGCCAACTAGACCAAGAACAAACGCAACCACTACGTTAAAAACAAGGCCAACAATCAAAGCTACGACTACAACTCCTGCAACCAAACCAGCAGACTCAACTCCACCATAGCCAGCAGCCATCATTCCGCTTCCGAAACCAGATGCAAACATAACCAATGAAATAACTGCATTTACAATTCCAGAAACCAACGATGCCAATGCTCCAACAAGACCT
>JACPAS010000050.1 GCA_016180665.1 Microcaldota archaeon | reverse complement strand
TTTTTAACTGAATGTGCTACTCTGATTGCACGTGCCCACTCAGAAATAATTAATTTACTTTTTCTGGGGAAAACATGTATAACGTGTTTGGAGTGCATCCATTCATCCTGGGTTCTAACTGGTGAAGCACCTGGAAAATAAATTCTAAAGTGAGTTCCAAATTTAAAACCAGTTTTGATTATATAACCACGCTGCCTCCAGTCTTCATAGACCGAGTACATATCTTCAAAATACTTTATTCTCTCTTCAGCGGCAGCCCACACATCTTCAAATTTTCCATTTTTTAGCCCAAGCCCACCATGCTTAAGCAAAAACAAAGTCTCATACACATCTAATTTTGAAATTTTCCCCCTATGTGCAGCCTTGTAAGTTCCAAACTGACCTATCCAGTATTTCTCATACAAGTCCTTTCCAACCAATTCGTCATCCAATATAGTTAGTAAATCTTCAGGAAAAAATAATCCGGATATTGAGTATGCATCAAGTTTAAATTTCCCACTTTGATATTTTCTTGCACCACCCCTTCCGTAACTTCCTTCAATTTCATCAATGTCTCTTAGAATCAGGCCTTTGTCTCTCCAGTCTTTATATGTTAGATAACGTGCAAGCAATTTTGGATTTTCTAAGTAACGTGCAGCTACCTCATTAAAAGTATAAGTATTTCCACTTTCATCGTAACATTTTCCATTTCTTA
Source organism: Microcaldota archaeon (assembly GCA_016180665.1). GTDB lineage: Archaea > Micrarchaeota > Micrarchaeia > Anstonellales > Bilamarchaeaceae > JACPAS01. The sequence continues at coordinate 5,817 of JACPAS010000050.1, read as the reverse complement.
TATCCATAACGTACATAACTTCTTCTGGAGTAAGATAAATAATGCCTTTTTTCATATCTCCATAGAATCCATTAGAAAGAGAAGTAACTTCAGATGCTTCTTTCACACAAATAGTATTATCTTTTCGGTTCAATTCTAACTTAATCACTTTTTCACCTCTCCCGTTCTTTTAAAAAAATTACGGGGTCGTTTATGAATTTTCAGGTTTAGCCTAATTCAACAGTTATTATTTATGGTTAATAGTTTTTAAGCTATTGCTTTTGAATGCTCAATCTTCATGCACTTATCCATAACTACAGCTAAACCTGCCTTTCTTGCTTTCTCAGCTGCCTCTTCATTCACTACTCCAAGCTGCATCCACACGACTTTTGCCTTAATCTCTATTGCTTGCTCAACAACGGGCAGCACATCTTCACTTTTTCTAAAAATATCAACAACATCAATTTTCTCAGAAACTTCCAGTAAAGACGAATAACTTATCATTCCTTTCCATTCCTTTATCATTGGGTTAATAGGGATTATTTTATAGCCATGCTCCATCAAATAAGTTGCAACTTCATAACTAGGTCGTTCTGGTTTATCTGATAAACCGACTACTGCTATTACTTTAGAGTCTTTTAGGATTTTTTGTATCTCATCCATTACTTTACCTCTGGAAAGGAAAAATCGCTAAACAATCTTAAAAGCCTGTTCCTTTACAGCCTTTCCATCAGCCTTTATTACGAATTTGTAGTTTCCTGCTTCGTATCCTTTATTCTGAAAACTAAAGAGCACATACTTTTTTCCAACAGTGATGGTGTCCTTCCTGTCCAATAATTCCGGTGATTTATTTAGATTATATAACTCTACTTCAACATCCATTGCAGTAAACTCATCTCCTGCATCAAATCCTATATAGATATTTTCACTTGCTTTTTCTATTGGTCCAGTACCATTTACCACGCCATTATTTATGGCACCGTCAATGCGTATGTTGTTTATAAGTTCTGACTTATCCTTTGCCAAATTAGCACCGAGAAAACTTACAATAAGAAGGCCCATCCCGATTACTGCTATTGTTTTCAAGTTCCTCAAAATTGCAATTACAATGGTTAAAACTAATACTACGATAAGCAAAGGTATGAGATAACCGACCAGACTGGAAATTTCTATTGCCACACTTTCTATTTAACCAATAAATCTTATAATTATATCAGTGTAAATATAGTCTATGCAGTTTAAACGATTATTCGGATTTTGCTCTAAACCCCCAACACATAAAGACTTAAGATCCGAGCTTAGAAGGTTCAAACATTTGCTGGACCAAAGCCACAAATCAGGCCCACTTAGTCCGGTTGCTCTGAGTGCCGATGCAAGATGCGCAGCTCGTGATTTAACTAAAAAAATAGAAACAACCGAAATTGGTGAAAGAATGTTACTCCATCATAATTTATTGTCAAATGCAGGTTCTCCCATCGCCCTTACTGGCCTGATCACTATTCCCTCAGTTCTCATTGGCGCCGTAATTGGACTCATTACTGAAATTAACACTGCACCATTATTCGGAGCTTTAGCTGGCGTTTTTGTAGGCCTAATTGGCGCTTTCTTCTTAACAAGGCGCAGACTTGAAAAATTTGTAGAAGACCTAAAACATTTCTCAGATGTGCTAAGGCCACCTGAGTATTAGTTCTATTTTTATTTTCTTCCTTTAATATTTTTACAGATACTTATGGTTAAACTTTCAGTTGAACTAGCATCCCTCAAATTAGAAAATCCAACAATCCTGGCCTCAGGAATAATTGGGGTGACAAAAGGTTCACTAGAAGGAGCAGTCCAAAATGGAGCAGCGGCAGTCACAACTAAATCTATTTCAATAGAACCAAGAAAAGGCCATGAAACTCCCATAATGGTAGAAACAGACGCGGGGTTTCTCAATGCAGTAGGTTACACAAACCCAGGAATATACTCAGCAATTGAAGAATTCTCAGACTGGAAATCAAAAGCTCCACTAATTCTTAGCCTAGTTGGAAAAGATGAAACGGAATATTCCGTTCTCGCAGAAAAAATAAGATCTGCTCAGAAAAATTTCAAAATTTCCGCAGTAGAACTGGTTCTCTCCTGTCCGCACACTCCAGGCTATGGCTTAATGGCTGGGCAAGATACGCCTGAACAAACTGCAAAGGTGGTCAGAGCTGTAAAATCTAAACTTCCAGTTCCAATAATAGTTAAATTTTCCCCCTCTTCTTTAGGAGTTGGCGGTCTCGCAAAAGCAGCAGAAGAAGCAGGCGCTTCAGCAATAAACATGGGAAACACCATCGGTCCAGGTATGAAAATAAACATTGATCAGAAGAAACCCGTTCTTGGATTTAAGATGGGTGGACTAAGCGGACCAGCAATGCGTCCCGTAACCGTCCGCAGCATTTATGATATTTACCAATCAGTAAAAATCCCAATAATTGGAACAGGTGGAGTTAGTTACGGGGCGGATGCAATTGAACTGATGATGGCTGGTGCTTCGGCAATAGGAATAGGAACCGCAGTCTGGTACCGTGGCCAGGACGTTTTTAGAAAAATAGCTAAAGAAATGGAAGAATGGTTGGACTCTAATGGCTATTCTTCAGTAAAAGAAATCGTGGGGCTTGCACATGAGTAATAACTCAAATAAGAAATGCTGCTCAAGCACCTTTCCACAATTCACTGCGAAAATCAAATCAGTAAAAGAAGAGAATTACAGAATTAAAACTTTTGAACTTGATTATGATCTAAAGGCCAAACCCGGACAATATGCTTTACTTTGGATCCCGGGGGTTGGAGAGCGACCGATGAGTATAGGGTTAGATAATACTTTTACAGTAGCAAATGTTGGTGGCTTTAGCGAGGCTTTACATAAACTAAAAAAAGGAGATAAACTTTCTTTACGTGGACCATTAGGTAGTGAATTTGAGCTCAAGAAATTTAAAAAAATAATTCTAGTTGGCGGTGGTTATGGTGTTGTTCCCCTCTACTTTTTAGCCAAGGTTGCCTGTTCAAAAAATATTTCCGTAACTGCAGTAATAGCAGCCAGAAAAGCAGAAGACATTATCTTTGAGGAGCAGTTCAAAAAATTAGGTTGTATTGTTCTCGCTTCAACAGATGATGGTTCGAAAGGGTTTAGGGGAAATGCAGTTGAAGCTGTTAAGTCTTTAATGCAGAAAAACAGTTACGAATGTATCTACACATGTGGTCCTGAAAAGATGATGTACCATCTCGTATTATTAGCTAAAGAAAAAGAAATCGAATCTCAAGTTAGTATTGAACGCTACATTAAATGTGGAATTGGAATTTGCGGTTCCTGTGCAATCAATTCTCATCTTGTTTGTGTTGATGGCTTGGTCTATTCAGGAGACAAAGCACTGCGGTTTGAAGAATTTGGAAAATCTACACGTGACGGATTTGGAAAAAAGAAAGTACTATAACATCTAAGTTTTACTGGATTTGAAATTTCCAGCAATATCTGCCTGGTTGCAAATCTAAGGTTGGACTAAAGTATACCAGTTCCCCATTCAATCTGACCATAGAATCAAAATAAACTTCAGTCACTTTTCTTGCATTAACGTTTAAACCATACTGTTTAAATATCCAAGAAGGTCCAGTCACATAAAATTCTCTCGCTGGAATCTTCCTAACCAAACTTTTAATTGCCTCTATTATAATTTTAGTCCAGTCTGCTATAATTTGGGCTACTTTTCCCTCTGGGTTGACACCTTTAATTCTAAATAAAGCAGGCAAGTCGCTCTGTAATTCATCTACAAATAAAGATCCGTTTCTAAAGGTTATTGAAGCAAGGGCCACTGATCCATTTGCATGTTCAAAAGATGGGCCTGCTATTTCTACAAGCTTTTGTTTTACCTCTTCATCTAATGGGTAAACTGCTATTTCAGTATCTTTATTAATAATTCCAAGTGGTTTTTGGGCAAAAGGACTTGAGACTACTAGAAACTCACCTGAATCAACATTAATTCTTTCTACAAAACCATGCCTACAATGCAGTTCTAGTAATTGCTCGGCATTGTAAGAGCGACCAACTCTATCCAACACTTTTCCTACAAATTCTAAACTGAGCCTTCCAGTCAGAATGTGCTTTTTCATCTCAACCCATGCTTCATCTTCAGTGTTGTTAAACATAGCACCTCTTCTTCTTGTTCTATTAAGTATCAAAGTCTCATTACTACTCTTAAGTTCATTTATGAGATTCCATAAACTCCTTTCAAGTACCTTCGATACGATTACATCAGCTCTACTTCTCCCAGTTTTTTCACTTCGCTTGGCTGCTTCGATCCACATTACTCCAAGGCACTGTAAAATAAGATCATTTCTAAATATTTTTTTATTTTGTTCTGGGGATCTTGCAAGTTCTAATGCAATTTTATCAAATTTTTTTAGCATGTCTATAACTAATTCTGAATAAGTTCTATCTACCAGTTTTATAAACTCAGTATTTCCTATACCTAGAGTACTGAGTTCGCCCTTGTTCGTTACTCCTTCTCTTTCCAGTTCATCCAGTGCATGTGTAATTCTATCTTTTGGTAGTACCTGGTTACCCTGTACGATCTCAGGCCTAATCTCATTCAGCATTAAAGCCAGCTTTTTTACCTGTAGTCTAAAAGTTCTTACAACCTCTCCCCAAAACGAGGCGTATCTTACGAGTTCAAACTCACCAAGAGGCCTAATTAAATAAACTTTCTTCCCTATAATTCTAGTTTGGTGTTCTGCCCTGTTTAAGTAAGCGCGTAACATTAGCCCTCTTTTATCTGCAGCATTGCGAAGTTGCATACCTAATAAGTGTGTTAGAAAACTGTTAAAAATCTATTCAAAAGAAAGAATCCAAGCTTTTCTGTTTTCCACCAAACTTTAACTCATGTTCATCTGTCCCAAGTTCTTTCAAAATCTTCAAGACAGAAGGCAAAATCTGATGATTAATATAATAATCCGGATCATAGTCTTTTGCAAACTCAACCATTTCAGCTTTCTCAGAAATGCTTTTTCCAGTTTTAGTGATTACAAATGAGATGACACTTCCTTTTTCCAAGGGAATTCCGTGCTTTACTCCTTTCTCAGCAGCAGACAATTCCGGACTAGCGACTTCATACTTTGCTGGATTTTTATTCAACTGGGTATTAATTGCTAATTCTTCCAGTGGAACCTTTCCAGATCTAACACGCTCAATAGTTTCGCGGACAATCTTAATTGCCTTTTCCTTACTTCCATCCTTCAAAATAGCTTCTAAAACTTTCAACTGAGTTTCTTTAGCAATTGCAGACCAGTCTCTTCGAACTAGCTCAAATCCCCTAATTTTAATTCTGCCATCCTCGCCCATCAAAGCATATTTCTTCTTCGCTCCTTTTTCTTCTCCGCCCTTTTTACTTACGAATACTCCACGTGAATAAAACCCTTCCAACTCAAGCTCCATCTTCTCAGGTAATTCCTTATTCACTTTTTCCATGAACTTCAAAACATCTTGCTTTGTTTTTGTTTCTCCCATAACTAAGAATACACTATCAGTATTATGGACTAATATAAGTCCTTCAGCGTCTACAAAATTATGGGTGCCTTCAACCTCCAGATCGAAAACTGATTCTTCCCCATCAACCTCATTTATCTCCTTGATTCTAGCTAAACAAAAATTTTCAAAATCTTGTAGTTCTTGTTTTATCCCTTGCAATCTAAGTTTCTGTACTCCTGGTTTATCTTTTCTATAAAGCCAAGAAATATGCTTTACATCAGTTCCCTGGGAAGTTTTCCCATACCTGAAGCTTTTTAATAAAAATTGCAATCCTATTGCAAGGTCATTACTTTTTG
>JACPAS010000049.1 GCA_016180665.1 Microcaldota archaeon | reverse complement strand
ATTTTATGCCCAAGATCTTTTAGAGAAAGACCAAAAGTTTCACGCTTTTTTCTTATTACTGATGCGTACTCGTCTATTATTTCCTCTTTTTCCATTGGAGGAGAATAAACGTTGCGTATTACTTGTTTACCTTCGACAGAATCATCTAGCTTGTAGAGAACTTTGCCCATTCTTGCACACTCTGGGCAGGTATTTAATTTTGCACCTTCAATCTGAACAACTGCAACTACGTTTTCTTTGCCACAGACTTCACATTCTAGATCCATGAATAGAATTAAGTAAGTAGGATTTTTATTATTAATTAAAAATAGGAAAAATAATAAAAACAAAACACTGGACACATGACTCAGAACTGGAGACTACTCGTCTCCCATTCCGCCCATTCCAGGTGGCATTCCTCCAGGCGGCATTCCTCCACCTGCTTTTCCTCTGGAACTAATTATATCGTCAATTCTTAAGACCAAGCGTGCAGTTTCTGTTGCTGAACTTATTGCCTGTCTTTTTACTCGAGCAGGTTCTAGGATTCCTTTTTCTTTCAAATCTGCGATTTTTCCTGCAATAACATCAACACCGTTGAATTGACCTTCTGGTTTTTTGTGCTTATTTTTCAAAGCAACAATTGCATCAATTGCATCCATTCCTGCATTTTCAGCTAGAGCACGGGGAATTGATTCTAATGCTTCTGCAAATGCTTGAATTGCCAATTGTTCACGGCCACCTATTTCAACTGCATATTGCTGTAGTTCTTTGCTTAGGTGCATCTCAACTGACCCGCCGCCAACTACGTATTTTCCATCTTCCAGTGCCGAAGCAAGTGCACCCCTACAATCGACCACGGCACGTTCTACTTCGCTAACTACGTGGTCTGTTCCACCGCGAACCAGAATAGTAACGCTCTTTGGATCTTTGCATTTTTCAACAGAAACCATTGCTTCACCGGCGATTTTTCTTTCTTCAACCAGACCGGCATGACCAACGTCAGTAGATTTTAAATCTTCCAGACTTGATGCTACTTTTGCGCCAGTTGCTCTAGCTAATTTTTCCATATCACTCTTCTTCACCCTGCGGACGCCAACGATTCCTTTTTTAGCTAAGTAATGCTGTGCCAAATCATCAATGCCCTTTTGGCAGAAAACTACATTTGCACCGCTTGCTGCAATTTTTTCAACCATTTCTTTGAGCATTTTTTCTTCCTGTTTCAAGAATGACTCCATCTGGTCTGGAGAGGTTATTTCAATTTTTGCATCTACTTCTGTTTTTTCAATTTCTAATGCAGCATCTATAAGAACAATTTTTGCGTCTTTTACGGATTTTGGCATGCCTGCATGAACTATTTCCTTATCAACGAGAACTCCGTTTATTAATTCAGTATCTCCTACTTCTCCGCCTGCTTTTTTCTCGATCTTTATCAAATCCAGATCCACAGTAGTTTTGCCGTTTTTCTTCTCTGAGACCTGCTTTACTGAATTAACGACCATTTCTGCAATCTTCATTTTTTCTGCTTCTGTTCCGATTCCTTTTGAACCCATTGAAACCATGCCGATTTTCTTTAGAGTTTCAACATCATTTTCAGTTACAGATTCTGAACATTTTACCAAAGACTCTTCTGCTTTTTTTGCAGCTAATTCGTAGCCTTTGATTATTGTTGTTGGATGAACATTTTGATCTAAAAGGTCGCCTGCTTTTTTGAGTAATGTTCCTGCAATTACTACTGAAGTAGTAGTGCCGTCACCGACAACTTTATCCTGGTTCTTTGCTATTTCCACCATTAATTTTGCTGCGGGGTGATCCACGTTCATTTCCTCTAGAATAGTTGCACCATCATTTGTGATTACTATATCGCCTAAATCACTTACCATCATTTTGTCCATTCCTTTTGGACCAAGAGTAGTTTTTACTATGTTTGCTACTGCGTAACCGATTGCGATATTGACACGCATTGCATCTCTTCCTAAAACTCTTTGTGCCCCTTCTGGTAACACATAAACTTGTTCTCCACTAACTTGTCTTCCCATACAATTCACCTCATAGTTTTACAAATACTGAACAGAATTTCTTGAGCATCTACTCTAATCAGACTTAATCATATCTAAAATTGAGTTTAGTTATTTTAGATATTGGTTGAAAAAATTTAAAAAACGATCTGTTTAGAGTATTTTGGACAATGTACGCATTTAAGAGTGATCCATTCTTCGCACATCACGGTCTGCTGACCTATGCGCTCTCCATTATCATAAGCTTCTCTTGGGTTGGCCTTTTTTAGGATTGGAAATGTGCAAATGCACATTTCAGCAGTTCGGTGTTTTTCCCCTATCACTCGTTTTTACGGACAGTGCCGTATTTTGGATTCTGGGCTCAAATATAAAATAAAGTGGAGATACTTAATTGAAAAGGCGGGATTTTTATTTTTGTAAAATATCTGTGGCTAAACAATTATTTAAATGTTTGTAGCAGAAATTAATTCATGGCAGATTTTGAGAAGAGAATTGTAGTAGTGGTTAAGGAGAAGCTTGAAATCGGAAAGGCAATGATGGCACTCGCACACGCAATGCTCGGATTTGGAGCAGGCATAATTTCCAAGGAGGAGGTGCGACTGAATAAATACGAAGATGTAGAAGGCAATGTGCATAATAATATATCTGAGATGCCAATTGTTGTATTGAAGGCAAGTTCAGGCAAGATTAGAACTATAAGAAATCTTGCAAAGGAGAATGGAGTGAGTTATACTGATTTTGTGGATACTATGAGCATAGGCACTTATGAAGAAGAGTACGCGCTCACTAAGAAGAAAAAGGATGAAGAGTTGGACTATTGGTCGCTCATTTTGTTCGGGGAAAACGATAAAATTAGGGAACTCACAGGGAAGCTTAGTTTATATAAATAGTTGATTTTTATGGATTTAGGAAAGAAACTTAGAGAGACGCTTGCAAAGCTTACGAATAAACCTTATGTTGATGAGGAAGCAGTTAGAGCTCTAATTAAGGATTTACAACGGGTATTGATTGCATCAGACGTTAACGTGAAGTTGGTTTTTGAATTATCAAAAAGAATTGAAGAGAAGTCGCTTAAGGTTGAAAAATTAAAGGCACTTAGTTTGAAAGAACATGTTCTGAAAGTGGTTTATGATGAGTTAGTTGCGTTGATGGGAAAATCTTATGAACCAAGATTAGACAAACATAAGGTTTTATTGTGCGGATTGTTTGGAAGCGGGAAATGCGTGCATAAAGATTCGCTAATACCCCTTGTTGATGGAAGAGTTGAAAAAATAAGCAGCATTTATGAGAGTCATAGTGATAAAGAGTACAGAATAGATGATGGATTCAAAGTAGATTGTGGAACTGATGGACCATTAATTTATTCATTTAATCCATCTACGCTAAAGATAGAAAAAAAGCATGCAACTAGCCTCTGGAAATTGAAGAAAGATTCAAAGCTTATGAAAATATCATTGGAGAATGGTAATGATCATAGTATAACTGTAACTCCTGAACATCCGTTTTTTATTTTAGATAATGGAGAGGTAAAAAAAATAAGGGCAGATGAGATTAAAGTTGGAATGCGCTTGGCAGCACCATCATATTTGTCCAATCAAAATCAGGAGGAAACAAATTTCTTCGAAAAGATTATACAAGAATTTGAGGCATTTTCAATAGAAAATAAGGAACTAGCTAAAGAAGTTAAAAGGGATTTACTGGCTGAATACGGAAATTTACTAAAGGCATATGAAAAATTAAAGATTGAAGAAGCATATTGCACTTTTACTTCAAATCTAAAAAAAGGAATTCTAAATATTTCATTGATAAAACTAAGGTCTAAATGGTTGGATTTTCTAAGAACTGGGAAATATTTAGAGATCAGAGGAACCGGAAAAGAACAGGTCATTAAGAAAGTGAAACTGCCTTTAGGAATGGACAATAAGCTTGCTGAGTTTTTTGGTTATGTTTTTGGAGATGGGCATCTAGAAAGAGGATATGTAGAGGTAACAAATAACGATGAAGAGATATTGAATAGATTAGTAGAGCTGTCTAAACATTTGTTTGGCTCGGAAGGGGGGATTAGAGCGGATAAAAGAAATGGAGTGAAAAAATTCTTTTTAGCATCAAAACCAGTATTCTTATTTTTAACAAAAGTTGCTGGGGTACCAAAAGGAAATAAAAGTAGTATAATGAAAATGCCAGATTATTTATTGAAATCATCTAATGAAACAATAAAATATTTCATTAGGAGTTATTTTGATACTGACGGGTATGTAGAAAAGGATAGTAGGCACATCGAATTCTGTTCTGCCAGTAGCTTATTTATACAACAATTGAGGATATTACTACTTAGATTTGGTTTATTTTCGAATATATCAAAGAGAAAAATAAAAGACAAGGAGTATTATCGCTTGTTCCTTAAGAGTGATGATGTAATCAAATTTGGGACTATTATATCAACTGTTCTTAAAAGAAAGCGAGAGAGATTTGAAAAGCTTACAAATATAGAAGGCCAAACTCCAGGAAAACACCAGATGATAGAAGTAGGCACTGGACTGGGAAAAATTAGAGAGTCATTAGGTTTCTCCATTGGTGAGATACAAAATTATGTAAACTCCTATGGGATTTACGAAAGGACTGGATTAATATCTAGATCTTCATTAATCAGATTTTTAAGATGTATTGAGAACCCGCATAAAAACTGGTTAGAACTAATGAAAAAAATAAAAGCAGGAGAATCATATCCGAATCTATTGGCAAATAATGAAAAGGGCTGGGTAACAGCCTCAATTTTCAGATTGGAGCATCAAGGTTATGTAAATAGAGAAATTGGTCAATATCAGTTAACTAATCAAGGCGCTGAAATTTTAGAGGCAAGTGAACATATTGACCACACTCAGTTGGATAAACTTAGAAATCTTGCATACTCGGAAGTGTGCTGGATGAAGGTTGAAAAAATAGAAAAAGTTGAGAACGAAGATTACGTTTATGATTTAACAGTAGAAGAGGATCATACATTTATAGCGAACGGAATTGTTGTTCATAATACTACAACTGCAGCTAAGATTGCCTATTTCTACAAATCTAAAGGTTTGAGCGTTGGTTTAGTGGGTGCAGACGTAGATAGACCAGCAGCTCAAGAGCAGTTAGAACAATTGGCAAAATCAATCAACGTAAATTTCTATACAGCTAGAGGAGAGAAGAATGCTTCTAGAATCGTGGAAGATGCATTGAAAAGATCGAAGGATGACGTGTTAATTGTTGACTCTGCTGGAAGAAGTGCTTTTGATGTGGAATTGGTCAAAGAGTTGAAGGGAATTAATGAAGCGCTTAAACCAGATGAGACCTTTTTAGTTGTGAGTGGTGATGTTGGGCAAGTCGCAGGAAGACAGGCTGAACAGTTTAATGAAACTGTAAAAATTAGCGGGGTAATCGTAACGAAAATGGATGGAAGCGGAAAAGGTGGCGGTGCATTAAGTGCAGTTGCAGCATCAAATTCTAAAATTGCATTCATTGGCGTTGGAGAGAAGGTAGATGATTTTCAAATTTATAATTCTGAAAGATTTGTAGGCGGATTGCTCGGAGTTCCGGATATTGCTGGATTAATGGAGAAAGTTAAGAAAATTTCTGAAGAGCAGGATCTGAGTAAATTACAAACTGAAGAATTTACCATTCAAACATTTTATGAACAGTTGAAAGCAGCTAAGAAGATGGGGCCACTTTCCGGAGTATTTTCTATGCTTGGAGCTGTTGATCTGCCTAAAGAAATGGTCCAACAAAGCGAAGAGAAACTGAAGAAATTTGAAGCAATGATTAATTCTATGACTAAGGCTGAGAAAAAAGATGCTTCTTTGCTCAGGAAAAGTAGAAGCAGGATGGAGAGAGTTGCTAGCGGATCTGGTTCTACTGTAAAGGAAGTTCAGGAATTTTTATCGCAGTTTGAAAAGATGGAAAAGATGCTTGGAATGTTTAAGAAAAATAGAGGATTTAGGAAACAAGTTGAAGGATTTATGAAGAGCGGGAAGTTTGGGAATTTAAAGATCTGACAACTTTTTAAACTTATTGTAACATAATTAATTTATGTCAAGTGCTCAAACTTATTGGAGAAAAGGTTGGAAAATAGGTGAAGGAAGTAGAAAAATTCATGCTCATAGAGCGCTTATAGAAAGTGGAGAAAGGGCCTTCCGAAGACATACTGGAGGGTGGGATACAAATTCACCTGGTTCTGCTGTTTCTGCTGTGAGACGAATGGATGCAGCACTTGATTTTGGAGTCCAGAAAGCATTTTCTTCTGCATCTGATGATCTTGAGGCTAGGATAGCTCGGGAATTGGCCGGTTCATTTGGTTGGAAAGTTCCACATGCTACTAATGAGGTGGATGCATTTTACAGTAGGTTCATGGATGAACTTGGGATATTAACAACAAGGGAACATAATCAGAGAGAGGTATCTTCAGTTAGGGAGAAACTAAATAGAACTGTTGGAGCTATCAAGGCATTTGGATATAATGGATTATTTTTCTTAGCTACTGGTATTGGTGGATTG
>JACPAS010000048.1:5970-13251 GCA_016180665.1 Microcaldota archaeon | reverse complement strand
AACCAGCCGAAGAAGTAAAAAAAGTTGAACCAAAAGCAGAAACTCCAAAGAAAACCAGGAAAAAATCCGCGTCAAAGAAAGGAAAAGTACTTATAGGAAGAGGTAAAAGAAAAGAGAGTATTGCAAGAGCAACTATAAAGAATGGGAAGGGCAGGTTAACTTTTAATTCTCTTTCAGTTCAGTCATTGAATAACAGATATATAAAAGATATAATACGTGAACCGTTGAAATTTTTATCTCCAGAGGAATTAACTACGATAGACGTTAAAGTTAATGTAAACGGCGGAGGAGTAATGGGTCAGGCACAGGCAGCAAGAACTGCAATAGCAAATGCAATTGTCCAGTATTTTGATTCCAAAGATTTAGAAAAGAGGATGCTTGAATTTGATCGATCTTTATTGATTGCAGATCCAAGAAGAGTTGAATCTAAAAAATTCAAAGGTCCAAAGGCTCGTGCAAGATTCCAAAAATCTTACAGATAAAAATAAAAATTTTATTTGGGTGTATCTTTATTGGCCGTGGGAAGGGTCCTGCGGCAGCAGACTGGTGTAATAAAAAGGTTAAATTTTACTGAGGTGTTATTTAGATGGAATTTCCTGTTAGATGTTTTACATGTGGCGGAGTAATAGGGCATTTATACGAAAAATACAAAGCCCTTCTTAAAGAAAAAAATGCAGATGAAACATTTGAATCCTTGGGTGTAGATAGATACTGCTGTGGAAATCATCATCTGTCAAAATGTTGTTAGGTGAGCACTCCGAACGAAGTGAGCATGCCACCAGTGTTTCACTGGTGGTGAGTGCGAACATTTTGACATCCATTTATTTCCAGTGGTGCGTGCGAGCTTTTTGACATTCATAATTTTTTGGGATCGTGAGGTAACCTGGTATCCTGCAAGCTTGGGGTGCAAGTTAGTTTCCTGTTCTGAGTTTTCAGTCCAGGAACATTGCTTGATATGTTTGTTATCTGAGACTTTAAAAAAAAGCAGAAATTCAAATGTTCTCAGGACTCTGAACTGAGGACTGAAAACTGGTTTTCTCGGCGATCCCATTTTTATATTAAAGGAAAACAAGGTGTAAACCACGGTGAAAATATGACTGAAGATAAAGCAAAGTTGCTTGTAAAGCAGGAAGCCTACTTAGAGGCTGGTATTCATATTGGTACGAAAATTCGTACACATGATATGAAGAGGTTCATTTTCAAAAGAAGAGACGACGGATTGTTTATTCTAGATCTTAGAGTTACAGACAACCGATTGCTAATGGCAGCAAAAATACTGGCTAAATATAATCCTCAAGATGTATTAGTAGTAGCATCAAGAACCTATTCAGGTAATGCTGCTTCGAGATTTGCATCTCTTACAGGAATTCAAATAGCAAAAGGTCGGTTCATTCCAGGCACAATGACTAATTTATCTTACCAGGGATTCAAAGAGCCAAAAATCATATTCATTTGCGATCCAAAAGGGGAAAGAGAAGCAGTAAAAGAATCCGCGATGAACGGGGTTCCCATTATTGCATTATGCGATACAGATAATGAAACTAAATTTATAGACTGGGTTATTCCAGCTAATAATAAGGGAAAACGATCCCTATCTTTAATGTTCTACATCCTCACAAGAGAACTTTTAATAGCCCAAGGGAAAATAAGCTCTTATGATGAGTTCCAGCATGATGTAAATTATTTTGAGCAGACTAGTGAGGAACAGCCTGTTCAAGCATCAGAATAATATTCTTACTCTTCTTCTTTTCTATTTAAATTTGGCATAACAGTTTAATTTTTCTGAACTACTTGATATCTCTTCACATACTAACCTTTCGCTATTTCCAACCGCAGAATAACTGTAACATTTGTCCTTCCATGATGCTAGTTTTACATTAACGCAGTTTGGAGGGGGGATAGGTTTGGTTGTATTATACTGTATGCTTACAATATAGCAATTTATCTCAGATGAACTGTCATTTATATAACTGCAAGCTGAAGGATCTCTTATCTCCTTTGCGAAATTTACGAAGCAACCTCTTTTTGAAAATTGAGCCAGTTCATGAATTGCAATACAACCGCTGACATCTTTGGTAGCAAGTGCATAATTCGTATAACAGTCCCATGAATTCTCAAATTTTATTTTTGAACAATAGTTCTTATTATTCTCATTTATTGCAAAGTGCGAGTAACAGCTTATTGCATATGTGCTATCCTTGTCTATATCATCGCACAGAAAAGACTGGTTAGTCCAAATTGCATAAACTTCCTTGCACTGATCTCTTTGGGATGGATAAGCCAATCCTATGCAAGTATCATCTTTTGTTGCAACGCCCAAACATGCTGTCTTCTTACCTATATTGCTAAGGATGCCACACCCATTTGTATCTCCTGTCTGCATGGTATAATCCAAGATGCATGTTTCATTTCCTTTACAAAATTCATAATTTTCATTTTCCAGAGCATTACAAAGATTTTTCTTATAACCCTGTTCAAAATAACAATTATCTGCCTTCTTTATGCATAATTCTTTTTCGATCTCGTCTTCCAAAACATCACAGACGTTAATATCTTTCTTCAATTGTGCATGATTGATTATACAGGAGGTCTTTTTTCCGTTGTCAATTAAGCTTAAACATGCTTCATAAGATTTATCCGCTATCTCCCCATAACAATTCTGCCTTAGGCTATCGTTTATTATTTTTGTACAACTTGGAGCATCAACTCCTCCAACCCCCAAAGCAAAATAACAACTATCATCACAAACCTTACTTACATCTTTATCCTCTGTAATATTGATTTTAAAATCTAAATCAGCTTTCTTTATATTGTTTTTAGATAGTGTCTCTAATACAAACATGCTGATTAAAATCAGGCCTATAATCGCCACTGCTGCTATTAACAAAATATTTATTCTAGTTCCTTTTTCACCTGGCTGTTTGAATGAATACTGTTTCTTCATACATAGACTATAGAAATTAAATATTTAAATGCTACTAGCAACTTTAGATTAAACATATCTAAAAATTTATTCGTATTTTCTATCCATTGCAGATGTACTTACTGTAGTAAAGTGGTTTGGTCCTTTCGGAGATAAAAGGATTCTATATAAATGTACTTTTTCATATCCCTAATTCGCCCTGTTTTGGGTAGAAGTGGGAGGTAAGGTGGAGCCTTGTGCTTACCACCCTACCTCATAAATAAGACTCAGGTCAAAACAAAATCATTCAATGGCAAAAAGCTATTCAGCTGGCATAAGTGCGAGCTTTTTGACAGCTGGTGATCTCCATCCTAGGCCTTTGACCGTACTACCAGTTTATTTGAACGGTGGAAATCAACGGATTTATATATTTTTTTGAGGTAATACTCACATGAGAAAATTCGTCTATTTAATGATTTTTATAATTTTGACAGCTACTTCATTTGCGGTTACTTTAGCGAAAAATGAAGAATTTAAAAAATCCGGTTATACACTTAAGTTCCTAGAAGTAGAATCTTACGGTGGTAAAAATTATGCCCATGTTCTTGTAAATGGCCCTGATACTCCTGACACATATTACAGAATACTTAATGGTGGTTCTACTGTCCACAGAGCATCCGATTATGATTTTCTAATAATAAATGTAGAAAGTGCAAGATCTTTTGAACAGACTGCTACATTGGATATGACTCTTGATACAATTACAAGTAAAGGGTTTTCCAAAACCATAGACCAAACCAATAACATAGATTTAAAATATTATAAAATCTTGTACAAAAACTCTCATTATTCATCTGCTTTAGAAAAGTACGATTATGCAGATGTTGAAATCAAGCAGTATACTGGTGCTTCTTTAGACTTTAAAATCAGAGATGATAGAGTAGATATATATACTGACGAACAAACTGGAGATTCAATCTCTTTTGAAACAACTGAGGTCGCAGAACAATCTGTCTCTACTAATTATTTCTTTAAGATAAGCGAACCAAAGAAAGAACGTTTCTATTTATACCAGAAAAAGAAGTTTGATTCTTACTGGGTTATAGTAGATAAAATAGACGTAGATAAAGAAGAAGTAACTGTAATAGTGAAAAGTCAAAATAATCAAATCTACAAAACAGAGCTAATAAGTAAAAAATACCAGAAAAATACAATTTCACTCCCAAATCAGGAAATTGTTGACTTTACTATTGAGCGCGTTGGTGCCTATCCAGTCTCAGAAGTATCCGTAAAAACATTTGTTGATTTGAAAATTGATTTAGAAACTTATAATACCAAGCAAGGGTTTACGCAGCTTAGAAAAGGAGAATCAATAACAAATGATGATGTGAAACTTACACTTGAGAATTTTAACGCTGCTGCTTTCCCACCTAAATCATTGCTTGTACTGGAATTAGAAGGCGGAAAATTATATTTCGATCTTCTTCAGAATAAAAATGCCACCTACGAAGATCCTGTTTTGGGTAGAACAATCAACATTTTTGTTGATAGGGTAGATACTTATAGTCCAAACTGGACTGCAGATCTAAAATTGGAAGTTCACGATCCAAACATCATTCAGAAAGAATTTAATCTAAAGAAAGGCTGGAATATGGTTTTTGTCCCCTTGAAGAGTCCAAAACTTACTGGCTGTTCATTTGATTATTCTAAATCCTTTATCTATAATTTTGGAAAATATTCAAATCCATCAGAAGCTTTAAAGCCGTTCACTGGACTATGGTTCAAGTCTGATGAAGACTGTAAACTAAAACTTACTGGCTATTCCTCTAAAGAGTCGAATAAGGTCAGTTTAGTCCAGGGTTGGAATTTTCTCGGTGTTCTTTCTGAACGAACGATTGGAAGCTTTAATTCAACCTGTAAATTAACTAAACCTCCTTATTACTACAATCCAGAAACAAAGAAATTTGTAGAAGCATCTAACTTTAATCCAGGCTTAACTTATGCAGTAAAAGTAGATTCGGCATGTGATTATGATATTGGGTGATGAAAATGAAAAAATTAGCATTATTATTCTTATTTTTGATGGTGTTTACACTCCTTCTAGGCTGTGTGCAATATGAGTCACCTAAAGAAGAAAACAAAACCACAGAAGTGACAGTTGATAGTGGAAACATCACTATAGTTGAAACAAAAGAACCAGAAATAAAAGAAAATGAGGATTTACCGCCTTCTTTCCCAGAATAAATTTATCTAATTCTTCCTGCTACTTTAGTTCGAAGTTCACCAGCTCTATCAGCTATCGCTTCTTCGATCTTCATAAGTCTTCCCTTTAAGCCTGAATCTAGACTTGGATTGTTCATCAGCTCCATAGTAAATCTTTTTAACTGCAATAATTCATTTGTGGTTCTCATTCTCATGACTGCATTAGTTTCTGATTCTCCACCTGCACGTAAGATGGCTATTAATTCTATTGCCTCAAGGTTCGGACCAATCTTTCCATTTAATATTTCTATTTTTTGTTTAGTACCCCTTAGATCCCTAACTAAAGTACTAAAGTCAGTGTATTCTGATAAAGTGTCGGCTTTGGCCGCGTTAACAAGCCCTTCTGCTTCAGCTCTTAATTTAGTATAATCCTCCTGAAGCGCTTTTAAAGTAAAAAGCCCTCCTGCCATTCCCTTGAACAATGGCATACCTTCTGCAATTGCAACTACCTCAGCAATCGTGCTAGTTTTAGCTTCAAGTTTTTCTCCATGTAATAATTCGGATATTGCATCTAGTTTATCCAGCATCTTATCAAGCTTTGTGTCTATCTTGAGAAATGCTTTTGCCTCTGTAATTGCAACTGTTTTTCTATATTCCAATGTGTCTACTTCCCAAGGCCCTTCTTTATTTTCTCTTTTTCTGTCTGGCCGGGTATAAGAGTATACATTTGCCAAAGCCATCAACGCTAACCTTCTCTCAGCTGCTTCCAGAGAAACTTTATTTTCTGTTCTTTCAGGTTCATCACTGGTAGAAGAATACCTAGTAGTAGCCTGAATTTCATATAAATCAAAATTCTTTTCCATTGCCCTTAATGCCTTCGCAACATCTCCATACTTTTTGAACATTGAAAAAATCATCTTTGCTTCATCATCGCCTATGCCAATATACCTTCTATCTCCATTTTCATTTGTAAAATAAAGAGCATATCCGCCATCTATTTTTACAATTTGTGCTTTATCCGATAAGTTCGGTTTTAGACCAATCATTTCCATGTGTTGATTCCATTCACCGGTACTTTTCTCAGTTGAAGTTTCGATTTCGAGCCTTTTAACAGGAACAACGGATTTGCGCATTACATCTGTCATTTTTTCACCTTCTTAACCATAGTATATTATGATAGTTAATCTAACCTAAGAAACATTTAAAAACTCAATCCTACAAGATTATTTTAACTTTTGGTTTAAATCTTCTTCGTTCAAACATTTTTTTGGAAGCAGATTAATTCAACAAGTTTAATATTAAATTTGAGGTGTATATAATATGGCAAAGAAAGAACACATGAATATAGTATTTATTGGACACGTAGACGCAGGCAAGTCTACAACTGTTGGTCGCATACTGTATGAAACCGGTGCAGTTTCCGAGCAGGTGTTAAACAAATTAAAAGAAGAAGCAGCAAAAGTCGGAAAAGCAACTTTCGAATTTGCATTCGTCATGGATCAGTTAAAAGAGGAAAGAGAAAGAGGGGTTACAATTGACATTGCCCATAGAGAATTCGAAACAGCAAAATACTACTTCACAATTATTGATGCTCCAGGGCACAGAGATTTCGTAAAGAACATGATTACTGGTACAAGCCAGGCAGACGCAGCCGTATTAGTAATCTCAGTAAAAGATGGTATTCAGCCACAAACGAAAGAACACGCATTTTTGGCAAAAGTTCTTGGTCTTAACCAGTTGATTGTAAACTTGAACAAAATGGATGCAGTAAAATACAGCCAAGCAGAACATGATAAAGTAAAAGCAGAAGTTGAAAAATTACTCAAAGGTATAGGTTACAAGATTGAAACTGTCAAGTTTGTTCCATGTTCTGGTTATGCAGGAGATAATATTACTAAAAAATCTACGAATATGCCATGGTACAATGGTCCAACACTATTAGAAATTCTTGATCAACTTACTGTTCCTGCAAAGCCAGTTGATAAACCAATGAGATTACCAATTCAGGATGTATTCACAATTACTGGTCATGGTACAGTTCCAGTTGGACGTGTAGAAACAGGAGTAATGAAAACTGGCGATTCTGTTGTGTTTATGCCTTCTGGTGCAAAAGGTGAAGTTAAGAAAATTGAAATGCACCACCAAGAATTAACAGAGGCAAGACCAGGTGATAACGT
>JACPAS010000048.1:0-5956 GCA_016180665.1 Microcaldota archaeon | reverse complement strand
AAGAGGGTTCGTAATTGGTCCTTCTTCAAGCCCACCAACAGTTGCAGCCGATTTCACAGCTCAGATTGTTGTGTTAAATCATCCAACTGCAATCTCAGTTGGTTATACACCAGTTTTACACATCCACACTGCACAATTTGCAGGTAGAGTTGTTGAAATTCTGGAGAAGAAAGATCCAAAGACTGGCCAGACTCAGCAGGCAAAACCAGACTTTATTAAAACCGGTGATGTTGCAATTGTAAAAATACAGCCATTAAAACCAGTGGTTGTTGAGAAATTCCAAGAATTCCCTCCATTGGGAAGATTTGCAATTAGAGATATGGGTCAGACGGTTGCAGCAGGAGTCGTCTTAAGTGTAACTCCTAAAGTAATTTCTTAGTTTTTTCTTTTTAATTTTCTCTTATTTTCTATTTCTCTTTTTGCATCTATTTAAATTTCTAATCAACTTAATTTATTTGGTGTTTTTGTGAAAGACCTAATAAAAAAACTATATTATCTCCAGATAAAAAACTGGGGAATCCCACCTTCAGATTTTGAAAAATTCTCCCAAGAAGAAAAGCAATTTCTCGAGCCTAAAGAAAGCAAATACTTTCTAAAAAATCCTTTCAAAAAACAAATCAAAATAGTAGCAACAGGTGGCGTCTTCGATATTCTCCATATTGGTCACCTCTACACCCTAAATGAAGCAAAAAAACACGGTGATTTCCTAGTAGTAATAATAGCAAGGGATGACATGATAAGAAAAAAGAATCGCAAGCCAATTCATTCCCAGGACTACAGGGCAAAGATGGTAGAGTCTCTAAAGCCAGTTGATTGCGCAATCTTAGGAATAGAAGAACCAACCAAAACATTAGAGTTTCTCAAACCAGATATAATTGTTTACGGTTATGATCAAAAGGATTTTCTAAGGCCAGAGGGGATCCAAATAATCAAATTAGATAAGCATCTGGAAGAGCAAAAATTCAAAACCCACAAAATTATCGAAGAACTGGGCCTTTAATTGTGCGAACCTTTAAAAACCTTAAAATAATCATTAATGAGCGTGTTTCAAATTAACTGAATGTACTGCTTGCATCCGAAGGATGCAGGTCCGTCGTTCTCTGCGGACTAGCCCGAGATTTTACTAATGGACGACCTCACCCTTGCGACTTTGTCGCAAGAGCAGTCAGTGGTTCTGTTGTATAATTTGCAATGCGTTAATCGGTCATAGGTGATACCTACATGATATTCCAATTAAGATTCGGTGAACCAAAGAAAGAAGAAGAACCTAAGACTACTCAAGTCCCAACTTCAGAAAAATCCACTTCTTTAAATGAATTTCTAAGAACCCCAGAAATGAAAAAAATAATTTATACTTACACTGGTTCTAAGACTAAAAATCCCTATACGAAAAGAGGAATCACAAAGCTTGCACAAACTCTCTGGCCTTCCTTTGATTCAAATAAAAAAATGGCAAATGCAATCTCAGGAATCTTAAAATCCCTAAGAGGCGAAGACGGTCTACAAGGTTTCTTAAATGCATTAAAACTAATTCCTGAAGGAATTATGAAAGGTCTTAAGTAAATCCTTACTTTTTTTAATATTGTGGTCTAAACCTAGTTATGGCTAATTTAGGTGTAGAAGGAGCATTTTTAATTTTAGGAGGAATTTTATTTATAGGTTACCTGGGTGAACTTCTCTCAAAAAGATTTAACATTCCGAGTGTTCTGATCCTTCTTTTAATGGGCTATGGTCTTAAGTTAAGTGGTTACCTTCCATTAGATAATCTGCTGAGCATACAAGACTTATTTGGTTCTTTAGCCTTGATTGTTCTATTATTTGATGGTGGTCTTTCACTTAATTTATATTCAGTTATCTTCAAAAGTGGCCGTATTCTTTTTATGTCCACCCTAGTAACAATTCTAGTAGTTACTGGGTCAGCAGCGCTCTTCTATTACGTTTTCCATATGGATCCGCTAATTGGAGCAATCTTTGGGGCAATAGCTGGAGGCATAGGTTCAACAACAACAATATCTATTGTCAGGAGTCTGAAAATGGATGGTCAGATTCTTAATTTTCTAACTCTAGAATCCTCAATAACTGATGTATACTCAATTATTCTAACAATAGTTCTAACCCAGGCATTAATATCGGGAGTAATAGATATACAAACAATAGGCCAGGGGATTGCAAGTACTTTCTCAACAGGTGCGGTTATTGGTGTAATTATAGGATTGCTGTACATAACATTTCTAAGCAAAATAGAACGTGGCTACAGCTACATGATGACATTTGCAGTAGTTATGATACTTTATTCATTGACAAACTTTCTCGGAGGAAGCGGTGCAATTTCAGTTTTAATATTTGGAATTCTTCTTGGAAATGAAAAAACTATAAGAACTGTGCTGCATTTAAAAGAAACAAAAAAACCCATAATAAAAGAATTCCAGTCTGAAATATCCTTCTTTATAAGAACCTTTTTCTTTGTCTATTTAGGAGCAATCGTCACTCTTGGCAGCCTAAATAATTTCCTGCTGGCATTAGCATTAATTTTGCTCTTCTACCTACTTAGATACATCTCAATTCTTATCTCAACATATAAATCTCCAATCTCTTATTATAACAATTTAATAGCTGCAATAAACCCAAGAGGATTAGCCACAGCAGTGCTTGCAACCTACCCATTATTTACAATACAATCAGAGATCGCAGAAGGGGCCAATGGACATTTAACTAATTTAATAAACCAGCTTTCAAATCTGCCAGAAATAGCATTCTATACGATAATACTCAGCATCATCTTAACCACAATATTTGTTCCACTTGTTGTTGGTGGACTAGAAAAGCAGAAAAATAAAACAAAAATTAATGGCAACGGAAAGAAAACTGGCGAATAAATAGTCTGCCAAAGCCACAAACCAAACGTTTTAAATCTTATTTTCTGAAACTACCCTATGCTGAATGATTTATTTAAGAAAATCCCCCAACCTTACGACACAATGATTATCTGCCTGTGTCTTTTGGTCCTAATCAATACTTTTGAGCAATTTTCATCAGTATTGGACAAAGTTATAATCAATTTAGTCGCAGCAGTTGGAACTGCACTAATCGTAGAAAACATAATATTCTACATTAAGAATAGACGTGTACTGCCAATCTCAAAATCAGCAATAATCTCAGGTTTAATAATCTCACTAATTATTGCACCCTACTCACCAGAAATATCTGGACTGGCGGCTCTTCTTGCAATAATAATTAAGAATTTGCTCAAATTCGGTAATATGCCAGTATTCAATCCTGCAGCATCTGGTCTTTTAGTTGCATTACTACTTACAAACTCCCCATCAGAGATCTGGTGGGGCAATGCAAACATGCTTGCTGCACTAATCCTAGGCTTAATTGTCTCCTGGAAAATTGGAAAATTAAACATTTCAATTAGTTATCTTGCTGCGTATACGCTCTTTTCAATTCTAAAAATAGCATTTGTAGGTGGAATACCATTTGATCAAGCATTCCTAACCGCCATAATGTTCTTCCCATTCTTCTCGGCATTGTTCATGGCAACTGAGCCAAAAACAACCCCAGTCAGAAAAGAAACCCAAATCGCATTCGGCATTCTATTAGGGCTTTTATTCAATATATATGAAGTGTCTTTACTTCCATACTCATCCTTCTTGGCACTTATGACTGTTAATCTGCTAAGAAATGAACTAGATAAGTTAGTTCCAAAACCCAAGCCAATTGTATAAAAAAATTTATTCGTATTTTATTACTATTTTATCATTATCCTTCATAAAATAATTGCCAAAATCAGTATTGTCTTTTCCATTTACGGTCATTGAGACATTTCCATCAGGCCCATTACAAAATTCAAAAATACAGTTTTGACTGAAAGTTTTCCCCCAAACCTTAAAGAAATAACCTAAAGTTAAGGTTTCAGGTTTTGCTTTTGGGTTCTTATTCTCCAAATGAATGGTTCCAGTGTCATCATGGGTGTGGGTAGGGGACATTCCAAAGTCCATCCCTAAATTTGTATCAATTACATTCCCTAAACTTACCCCAATACCTGTTGGAATTGGCTGCTCCTCTCCTTTGATAATTATTTTTAACTGGGGGTGCCAATGAAGTGCACCATCAGGAACATTTACTGGTGCACTAGTCTTATTGAAAAAGAGCTGATATCCAATAAAAATTAATCCAATAGCTACTATCACATACAAAATAATTCTTTTCTGATCCATTTTCTCACTTTAAGCATCGCCCAATCTAGTTGCAGTTAATATTTTACATAATGGTTTTTCCCAAGCCCAGGCAAATGTTCCACAGCTATAGTCAATCTGATATTTACCAGGTTCGTAATTCTTCCCATCAGGATCAAAAACTTCACATTCAGACAATGCAGTATCTCTCCAGCATATAGACTCTATCTGGAAAATCCCGCTTTTTTCTTGGAACGAAATAAAACCGGTTCCTTTTCCACTTGCTGGTGCAAAATCAAATTGCACAAATAATGATGCAAATATACATCCAAAAATCAAAACAAAAAAACCAACCGCAATTACTGCAGGAACATTTTTACTATCCATCTTTTCAACCTCTATTTTACTCTTCTTCAGCAATCTTCTTCTTTATCTGCTCTATCTCGTAATGTAGTTCTTTATTTCTCTTAAGCGGGTCCATCCTTGCCTTTACTTCTAACTCTTCAAGTCTTGATTTAAGATTAGTTTTCCTTCTGGATAAATCTTTCTTGCTCATTCCCATAAACATAATTCACCTATACTAGTTATAAATATATTCCTAAAAAGAAATTAGATTTTTATATTTTACTAAACAGTATAAATTATACCGAGCCAAATTAATAATTTCTAGTTAACTTTGTTAACTATCTCTTCAAAAGCTTCGCTTTATGAAGACGGCTCGGTCTATGTCATGATCGACGCTTCGATCATGAACATGATCAAGAACGAAACTTCGTTCTTGACATCCTTAACCAATGGGATGGTTCTATGGTATTAAATCGTTAAAACTTATTTGGTTGAGTATATGATCTGGAAAAAAATTATTAAAAGCATAAACTATCTTGGTTATCCGATTTTTGCAGGTTGGAGTGCAGGAAGAACAGAGGAAGACGCCTTAAATTATGCGGTTAAAGCTAATTCTTTGGGTTTAAAGGTATCATTGAATTATTTAGGTGAAAAACAAACCGATGAAAAACTTGTCCAGAAAGTATTGGCAGAGTACCTAAAATTAATAAGAAAAGCCTCAGAGTCAAGAGCTAATGCAGACATCACAGTAAAGCTATCTCAGTTGGGTTTAGAAATTCCAGAAAATGGAAAACAAATATGCGAAACAAACGTAAGGAAAATAGTAGAAGAAGCAAAACGAACCGGACTTCTTGTATGGATAGACATGGAGTACTCTCACTACGTAGACTACACACTTGGACTTTACCAAAAATTAAACGATGAATTTGGTAATGTCTGTGTTGCGCTTCAAGCTAATCTTAAACGTACGGAAAGTGATCTGCAGACATTATCAAAAAAAGGTAAACCATGCGTTAGATTGGTTAAAGGGATTTACCCACCACCACCAAATGAGGGTTATACTGAAAAGAAGGACATTGACGATTCATTTCGTAGGTTAATTGAATTTGGATTAAGTAACCAAGTTCGAGTCGCAGTAGCAACCCATGATGAAAATTTTATCTCATTTGCAGAACAACTGGCAAAACAAAATTCAACTGAAGTAGAAATACAGATGCTGAAAGGAGTTAGACCTCATCTGCAACAAGCCATTATGAAACGAAATGCCAATTTCAATATCTATGCTCCTTATGGCCATAATATATTTGCTTATGGGGTTAGGAGGGCCAGAGAAGCTAAAAGAACTAGTTTTACTTCAAACCTAATTGACCTCTCTTTTGGGTGGATATACAATAAAGTGCATTAAGATAAATCTGCAATGGCCTTTTCCTGCA
>JACPAS010000047.1 GCA_016180665.1 Microcaldota archaeon | reverse complement strand
GATATTTAATGTCCATAAGAACTGACAATCACTGGGCATCAACTCGTGATACTGCGGCTGTAATTAAAGCAATATCTTCTCAACTTTTGAGTCGCGCAGACCAAAGAGTGGATGAAAATTATCGTTTAGCATTGAATGGAAAAATCTTAAAAGAAGGAAAGTTCACAAAAGATGATCTCTTTATTTTCGACACACCCTCAAATTGAAGATCGGATAAAAAGATTACGATCTCTGTGATAGAGGTCTAAATTGCAGCTGTTCTAATGCAAACAAACCCATTTGTCTATCAATAAGAGTGTCAATTTCTCCTAATGGTTTTTCACCCATCTGCCCAGTAGAGAACACATGGCTTATATGGCCAATAATTCCCCTGTCTCCTGTTTGCATTATGAATATTGCAGCGGCCATAAGTAGTCTATCTAAGTCATTTTGGTCCTTTGTTTGGTCATATAAAACTGCTAATCTAAGTAGGTTAAATTCTCTCTGAAGAAGTCCATTATGTGGGTCATTCGCATTGTGGAAAACCTGTGCCTTTCCAGCATCTGTTTTGGCATTTGGTATACTTACTAAAAGCAGTTTTCTTTCAAAAGCAGACCGAACTTTTGCTAACCTTCCAGTTTTTGCCAATCTTTGTTCTCCGGTTGTTGATTTAGCTATTCTCGTGTTACCACTTCTCTACATTAGCTGGTATTCCTTTGTAACTATATATTTAAATAGTTAATACCCTAAAAGTTCTAATTAACATTTTTTGTTAGTTGAATTGAGGTGAAAGTTTTATGTATGGGGTATCTCCGCAAGCTTATGATCGTGCTATTACGGTATTCAGTCCAGATGGAAGACTATTTCAGGTAGAATATGCAAAAGAAGCAGTTAAACGAGGTGCAACAGCTATTGGACTTGTTGCAAAGGATGTGGTTGCACTTGTTGCATATAAAGCTACACACTCTAAGTTATCTGTTCCAGAGTCCTTAAGGAAAATTTTCGATATTGATGCACACATTGCAGTAACTGCTTCTGGTTTGATTGCAGATGCGCGACGTTTGGTCGATGTTGCTAGGGTAGACGCTCAACGTCATAGGCTAACTTACAATGAGCCTGCCACTATAGAATCAATCGCCAGGAGTGCATGCGATTTGATGCAGGTATATACGCAATATGGTGGAATTAGACCATTTGGTGTTTCATTATTAATTGCAGGTGTAGATGATAAAAGAAGTGGATGAATTCTTAGAAAAAAACTATAAGGAAACAATGACTGTTGAGGATGTTATCTCGCTAGGAATCACTGCCTTAAAGAAAAATGTGGAGGCAAAATTGACTGCAGACAATGTTGAAGTCTCCTACGTTGATACAAAAGTCAAAAAAATAATTGCACTTTCAGACAAGGAGATTGCAAAGTATTTAAAATAGTTTGTATTAACATTTATGTTAGTTTGTGATTGATCAGCTTAGGCTTTTTATTTGAGGTTATCTTATGAAACATGTTAAATTTGGTGTAGTTACAGGCAGTGCTGCAGAAAGGGCTATTCATACTGGAAGACCTGGTAAACCTAAGATTGGTCTTTGGGACCGTTTTGTATCTCCTTTTAGGTCTATGGATACAGCGATCTTATATGGCGAACTAAGCGGTCGCGTTAGTGCAGGTCTAGAAGGTCGTAGATCTTTACCACCATATTTATCAGTTTTTGATGCGATGTGTAAATATTTAGAAAGCCGAACACGTGTGGACTTTGCCAGATTAATGGATGTTTGTAGCGCAAATAGCTTTGGACTTCATCCTTCCAGAGAAGGGAGAAATATTGATATATTAAGAATTTTAGAAAGATTTTCTGGTTTTCTAGAAGATTCTGATAGCTATATGTTTGGCAACGCCCTCTTAGAGGCTAGAACGGCTTTAGAGAGCAATCGAACTCAACGTTCTAGAGTTGAAGGCTAGTTTCTTACAACTGTTCCACTGTGTTTTTTTCCTTCAATTGCATTTTCAATGTCACTTACGTTTTTTCCAGAAACAAAATGTAACTCTATTTTTGACCGTGCTGCGAGTTTGCATGCAAGCAAATCAAAAACAAAATTCTGCCCTGCCATTCTTTTATCTCCTTCTACAGCCAGTTTAATTAGCTGTTCATAAGTTAACTTCTCATATCTTTTAGCCTTTGGATTAGTACGTGGATTAGCGCTATAAATCGCATCAACATTGCTTATATTTACCAGTCTTTTTGCATGTAATTTTTCAGCAAGCAGAACAGAATCCGTGTCAGTAGTTATTCCAGGAATTGTTCCGCCCATAACTACGACTTTTTTCTCAAATGCAGCTTGTGCAGCATCATCAAAGTCATTCAAAACTTTTGGATAAGCAACTTCACCAAGAGCTGCAATTAACAATTTTGCATTTTGCTTTGTGGTAATTATCGCTACTTCATCAGCTTCAAATTCATTTGCTCCAAGTTCTCTGGCTGCTTCTGCATAAATTCTTGCTACCCTTCCACCACCAGTGACAATCCCAAAATCATATTTACTCTCCACTAAAATTGAGCCCATTTTTTTAATTAGTTCCACATCCGGTTTCCCATCAGGATTTATTATTCCTCCGCCAAGTGATAAAACAACGCGCATAAGCTCAACCTCTTATTTTAAATTAGTAAAGAATACAATAATAGTATATAAAAATGCGATTATTTTAAGGTGTTGTAATTATGGATTTTGGAATTGAGGAAATAGAAAAGGAACTGATGGAAAAAGAAGAAGCATTAGATAAAATACTGAACAAAAAACGTGAGGTAGTTCGCCTCTGTTCTAATGCAATTAAGTCTATTCACGGTAAAGATATGGATCAGGCTAAAAAATATGTTAAGGAGGCTGAGAAAGAAATCAATTCCCTCAGGAAAGTTGATCCAGATCTAGCTTTCCACATAAACCATGTATTACAGGAGTATGTCGAGGCAAAGGTTACAATTTCAGTTGTAGAGGAAAAACTTGTCCCGCCCTATAAGGATTTTGATGTTCCGATTGAGTCTTATCTGAATGGTTTGCTTGATGCAACTGGAGAAATAAAGAGGGAGATGTACGAATCTTTAAGGAAAGGAAAGAAAAAAGATGCCGAGGTTTATTTTGAAATAATGGAAAAGATTTATGATGCATTACTTCCATTAAAATTCTCTAATGCAGTTTTACCTGAGTTCAGAAGAAAGCAGGACGTTGCTAGAATTCAGATTGAGCAGGCGAGAGGGGAGTTACTCTGATTTGTCCAGAACATATGCCATTGCTTCACCGAGTGTTCTATGTTTTAAAAGATCGGTCTTCACACCATCAACAAATTTTTGCAGTTTGGCTAATTCTTCGCTTAGTGCTGCCTTAATCCGACCTGCAAATCGATTATTGTCAAGTCCTGCCAACATTCCATTAACTTTATTTATTGCATCTATTGCATGTGTTCCCTTTACCATAATGTCATGTGCTCCTAATAATTCGAGAACCCTAGTTAAGTTTATTGTTCCAGCAATCAAATTATCAACCTCTTCTTGCGTAGGGCCGAAATTAGCAAGGCTGGCCAGGTAGCCGTTTCTTACTACATGTTTCTTACCTGGGAAAACTTGAACCAGTGGAACTAGCCCCCCAAGTGAACAGTCTAAAGATGCACGTGGGGTGTATGAAACCATTTGCTCAGCTAGAAACGTCACTCCTTCAGTAATGTGTAAAACTGTATGTTTGCCAATTTTTGACCTTAGTTCAGTAGGGTGCTGCGCTGTTCTTCCACCCTCAATCTCTTCAACTTCAAGGCTGTATCTACGTAAAGCTGTTTTTATCAATGGTACGAGTGACTTTTTGAAAGCAGGGCTAGTTGATCTTGTCATGTGTTTGTATATGATATGAAATGTTTTAAAGGCTATTGACTACTAAGGATTAATAACCTAAAATGTTTAATCATTTTATGCTCCTTTTTTCAGATGTTGCCAAAACATTCAAACAAATAGAAGAAAAATCCGGTCGTCTGGAAATGACCGATGTTCTAGCCCAACTATTCAAAAAGACCACTGCAGAAGAAATTGACAAGTTGGTTTATATAATCCAGGGAATCCTAGCTCCACCTTATGAAGGAATAGACCTGGGTTTAGGTGAAAGGTTTGCAATTTCCGCAGTTTCCGCATCTTCAGGTTATTCAAAACCAGAAGTGGAAAACCACTTCAAAAAAACTGGAGATTTAGGGCTAACTGCAGAGGAATTACTTGGAAAGAAAAAACAACAGGCACTCACCTCCAGAGAGATGGATGCTATTTATATTTATGATGCACTGGTTAAAATTGCAAAAACCAGTGGAACGGGCAGTCAGGAATTGAAAATCAAATATTTGACTGAGTTACTGAATAATGCCTCTCCATTAGAGGCACGTTTTATAGTGAGATTTGTTACTGGTCAGTTGAGACTAGGGGTTGGAGATCCTACGATTTTGGATGCACTTTCAGTAAATAAAACAGGGGATAAATCATTGAGAGAAACCATTGAGCGTGCTTACAATATTTGTGCAGACATGGGCTACGTTGCACGCGTATTTTTTGAAGATGAAGAAAAAATCAAGCAATTCAAAGTCCAGCCATTCAAACCTTTAATGCCGGCACTTGCAGAAAGACTATCCTCGCCGAAGGAAATAGTTGAAAAAATAGGCAAATGTTCTGTAGAAAAAAAATTCGATGGCTTTAGGTTGCAAGTGCACAAGAAAGGAGAAAAAGTAGAGCTCTATTCAAGAAAACTAGAAAAAATGACGAGAATGTTCCCAGAGGTAATTGAAGCAGTAAAGAGACTCAAATTTAAAGAAATTATTTTTGAGGCAGAAGCGCTCGCGTACAATGAAAAAGAGAAAAAATATTATCCATTCCAGCAGACAATGCAAAGGAAGCGTAAACACGGAATAGAAAAAGCAGCAGAAGATTTTCCTCTCAACCTTTTTTGTTTTGATATCTTATATCTAGATAATAAAGACCTTACACAAACCCCTTATTCTGAAAGGAGAGAAATAATGGAAAAAATATTTCCATCAGGAATTCTTAAGTTAAGCGAGAAGAAACTTGTTAAGACTGGAAAAGAACTGGACAAATTATTCAAGGAATCAATTGAAGAAGGTTTGGAAGGAATAATGGCAAAGGATCTTAATTCACCTTATACAGCTGGGAAGCGAAAATTTGCGTGGATAAAACTAAAACGGTCATATGGGAAAGCTGTAGACACGATTGATGCAGTCGTCGTCGGTTATTATTTGGGACAGGGTTCACGTGCAGAGTTTGAATTTGGTGGATTATTGATTGCAGTCTATAATGAAGATCGTGGTAAGCTTGAGACGGTTGCAAAAATAGGCAGTGGGTTCTCAGAAAAGGAAATGAAAATGTTAAAAGAGATGCTTGAAGAGATAAAGACTAAACTCCCGCCAAAAGATCTTGACTATAAAATTGAAAAGCCTGATTTCTGGGTAAACCCCAAATATGTAGTAGAGGTCGCATTTGATGATATTACAGTCTCTTCGGTACATACCTGCTCAATTAAAGACGAAAAAGGCTTGGCTTTAAGGTTTCCAAGAATGCTAAGATTAAGAGAAGATAAATCCGTGAACGAAACCACTACTTCAAGAGAAGTTCAGGAAATGTACGAAGCTCAGAAGAGGTAAATAATGGAGCTTATATACTATTTTCTACTAATCATTCTTCTTTATGCAATTTTTGTTATAGGCAAATTGTGGTGGTTTAAGAAGACTTTTAAGGCGTTTGCAACAAAGAAAAAGCAATACGAAGGTAATAATAAAGAAGTAAAAAATTTCAAAGGTTTGTGAAGGTGAAGTTGATGATAAAATCTAATCGTGAAAAATTCTTAAAAAAAGCAAAAGAACAAACGAAACTTGCATTGGGTAGCCGTGACCTTGTGCTTTCTCACATCTCAAGATCAATAGACGACATAAATAAAGCAGCAAACCTCATGGGTGAAAGGCTGGAAGAATGGTTCGGAATTTATGTTCCTGAATTTAAAATGGAGGACAGAAAAAAACACGCAGAGATTATTCTTACAGTGAAAAAAGACGGAGTAGATGCTAAGGCACTTTCAAAAATAGTCGGCTCAGGAAAGGCAAACCAGATTTCAAA
Organism: Microcaldota archaeon; assembly: GCA_016180665.1. Lineage (GTDB taxonomy): Archaea > Micrarchaeota > Micrarchaeia > Anstonellales > Bilamarchaeaceae > JACPAS01. Next base: position 4,708 of record JACPAS010000047.1, on the reverse strand, counting down.
TTCTGTTTCCAAAGGTTTTGGGGGAGAGATTAATGAAGCTGATTTTGAAGAGTGTAAATCTTTGGCTCAATCCATTCTTGATCTCTATGCTCTAAGAGAAAAATATGAGAATTATATAGAAAAATTATGCATGGAGATGTGTCCAAATATTGCGAATTTGGCTGGTTCTGATGTTGCAGCTAAGCTCATTGCACATGTAGGTTCACTTTCACGTTTAGCAGTCCTTCCCTCAAGTACTATTCAAGTTCTAGGTGCTGAAAGAGCATTATTCAAGCACCTAAAAAATAAAAGAATTGACCCTCCAAAACACGGAATTATATTTCTGCATGTTTCCATATCCGCCTCACCAAAGAAAGTCCGGGGTAAAGTGGCAAGAGCACTAGCCAATCACCTTGCAATAGCTGCAAAAGCAGACTATTTCACCAAAAACACAGTCTGGCCTGAATTAAAAAAAGATTTTGAAGATCGTTTCAAACAAATAATGGAAGAGTACCAGAAAGAAAAAACAAAGGTAGAGTAATATGCGCCTTCTGGTGCTTTCTGATCTCCATGATGAGCAAATATTTTTAGACTATTTCAGAAACCACTATTCGAAATCTTCTTTTGATGCTGTTTTTATTTGTGGAGACATTACTAATGGATCTTATTCTTACGCGAAGGATGTAATCTCACTTTTTCCAAAAACTTATTTTATTCCTGGAAATAACGAACCAAAGCTGATAGTAGAGAGATTGAGTAAAGAAGGAGGGTGGACGCATGGTATCTCTACAAAGTTGGAGGAATTTAATGTCGTTGGGTTTGGTTTTAGCAATCCCACTCCCTTCAATACAGTTGGAGAATTAGAAGAGGATGATATATACCTCCAGATTTCTAAGCTACCTATTAATGAGAAAACACTGTTTCTTTGCCATGCACCACCTTACGGTTATTTTGACAAAGTAAAAGGTAAGTGCGTAGGCAGTACTGCGATACTCAAAATAATTAAAGAAAAAAAACCATTCGCAGTTTTTTGCGGCCATGTGCATGAATATTCCGGAGTTGAGAAAATTGATTCTACTTACCTAGTAAAAATACCTGCTGCTGTGAATGGCTTCTATGGAATGGTACATATAAATAATACAAACTTAAGCGCTAGGTTTTTATCCATTTGAACTCTAATTAAATTGATGATAGTTGATATAAAAAAGATAAATAAAGTTGACATTCCTGGGCTTCTGAATGTTTTACACGAGATATTCCCGCGTGCAAATGTTCAAATAAAAAATGACGATTTGATTTGGATATGCACATATGGTGAGAAAATAATTGGGTTTGCACACTTTTCCAGAACTCAGAAAGGCTTTCTGCTGCAAGGTATAGGAGTCGTCGTTCAGTACCGTGGGAAAGGCATCGGAACAAGGATTCTTGAGTTTGCACTCGATGAACTATCCAAGTCTGATCTTCCAATCTATCTCAAAGTCAAATCAACGAATGAACCTGCACTTAGTTTATATTTAAAAGAAGGATTTTTTCAGAAAAAGATGATAGCATAATCCTCAAGCATACTACTTATATTTGCAAGTTTGTCCGCACATGAGAGCATTTTAACTTCCTTTGACACTGATTTGATTGAATCAATCGTATGCTTTTTTCTTTCTTTCCAGGTCTTTTTCTCATCTTCTTTTTTCAGTTTTTTATTTAATTTTGTAGGTTCAGTGACTGACTGTACTAAAAATGCAATCTTCTTGCCAAATTTCTTTTCTATTTCTTCAATAGTAACATCAGTGTCTTCAACTACGTCGTGCAATAGTCCAGCTGCAATTAACTCTTCATTTGCACCATTTTTCATCAAAATTATCGTAACTTCCATTGGGTGAACAATATATGGGATATCAGTTGCTTTTCTCTTTTGTTTTTTATGCGCTTCTAAAGCTACTTCGAAAGCTTTTTTGATAATACTTTCCATGTTACTGAGTAAACAGAGTAAGAATAAAAACAATAGTAGGAAGACAATAAAAAATTAAAACATAAGAAAAACAGAGTGACTGCTCTTGTGGGTGCCGAGCAATGCGAGGTGGGTCCCACATGTATTGTAAATGCAGAAGTGAGGATTAGAACATAAGAAAAACAGATGGGGTCGCCGTGATTTGAACACAGATCACCGGCTCCCAAAGCCGACAGTCTATTCCCTAATCTATTAAAATTAGTAAAAGATTTCCAGGTTAGCCCACGACCCCATTTGAAAATAATTATACTATGAAGCGTTTTAAAATAATTGTATGTGACTATGTTCAGCAGATAGCTGAACAGACAATGAACTTGTTCATTAGATAGTCACATCTTGTTACTCTCACTCTTGCGTTTTAGGCAAGACTAAGGACGCAAGACACGAAACCGCTTGGGAAACTGCTTAAGATTTAATTACCCTCGGAAGTACTGGAGAAGCAGTTTGGCAAAGACCCCCCTTCTTGTTTATAAAGGACCTTTTAGCGGTTACTTTGGCGACCAGCCGGGTGATAGCATGAAAGGGAATGAATGGGAAGTAGAAGTAGATGAGGGGCTTGAGAGGTTTGAAGAGGAAAATAGCAGATTCCTAAGCAAATATCGAAAGTGGCTAAGATGATAGAGGATGAAATAGTCCACTGGTGGAAAGATGAGAAGGGCGAGCAGCATAAAACTGTCCTTAAGGTAGAAAGTGAAGATGTAAAAGAGGTTAACGGTTATCCTAGGGATGGAATTGTATTTGTTCGCGTCTCCAATTCCACAGGCTATGCAGCCATTAAATTAAGTCCGGCAGAAGCTTTGCAGGTAAGCACCCAATTACTTCAAGTAGCTAAAGAACTCCTAAATAAGAAACGTGACCTATGGCATAAGATGGAAGATTAATAAACCTTCTAATTAGGGCATTTTGGATAAGCACCAGCCTTTTGCGGAGAAAGAGCTCATGATAACAAAAGGCTTGTGATGGCATAAGATGGAAGATTAATAAACATATACGTATACATATATATAATGAGCCATTTAGTTAATCTGTCTGATGGAGTTTACGAAGAGCTCACAAAATTAAAGAAGGTGAGAGATATGAGCTATAGCGAAGTCATATACCATCTAATACATGAAAAGCAAATCCAAAAAACTACTACTTGGGATGATGCTCTAAAAAAGATTCGGTTGAGAGATAAGCAGTATAAAGGTAAAAAGGAAAAAATCGATCACGATTTAATTGCATATGGTGTTTCACGTGATAGTTCTTGATACATCTTTTCTAATCTCTTTGTATCTAAGCGAAGACAGTAATCACGAAAAAGCATACAATCAAATGGAATCTAACAAAAACGAAATAACCTTACTTTCAGATCTTATATTATTTGAGACGTTAACAGTTTTGAACTACAAAAAAGGAATTGAATTTACAAAAGAAGTCTACCGAGACTTGATAACAAATAAAAACGTTAGAAACTTTTATTTTACAGAAAAAGAAAGAGAAGATATTTTAATTAAATTTTTTGAAATCAAGCAAAATAAATTAAGTCTACAGGATGTTTCTGTTATTTACTTGGCCAAAAAAAGCAATTCCGAAATTCTTGCATTTGATGAGAGGATGATCAAAGAGGTTAAAAGATGGTAAATAAACCTAAAACTAGGAAGATAACCGTTTGGGATAATTTGGCGGATTTTTACCAGAGAATTTCCGAGACACACTCAAAAAATTGAGGCGTTCTTACAAAAAGAATAAGGCGGGAGAAATGAATCTAGTTTTTGATTTCTGCTACTAAGGCCGCATGATCTACTGTAGAATTATTAGGCGGATAGAATGCCTCTCCTTTGTATCCCAGTGATATTAACCTTCCAAATCCTGGCTTCATCTCCCCAGGCCTCCACAAAGAATGATAACCTGCATTGTAAAAATCAGTTAAATTTAGAAAATCAAGCGCATCTACATATCTGCGGCACAGATTAACATTTCCACCGGCATTCCTGAATATTGGATGTTGTAGTAAATCTCTGCTTTCAAAGTTGCCTCCTCTAGCTTTCAAATATTCTTCAAAAGTCATCTTTGATCTTGTTGGTGTTTTCTTTCTTATTGCTTCTAAGGCATCATTTGTCAATTCAAAACCACCGTCTGAAAGTTGGCCATTTAAAGCTGCTGCTAATTCATCCGTATTTTGGAAAGGATTTCCAGAATAGAAAAACACCATATCTCTATTATCCGAATCTAATGCCCTTACCATCATTGTTGAGGTAGTTAATCTTACTTTCCAAACACCACATATTTCAGTGTGTTCATCGAAAATTTTGAGAATTGCTGCGGTTAGCGTGTATTTGTCAAACCCTTTGTTAAACACCTCATCCTTCATATTTTCCACTACCACAACTCTAACGCCCATTAATTCATTAATCGTTACTATTCTTTCTTTAAGAGGGTCGAACTGCCTGAATAATCCTGCTGAGTCTTTTGAGTATATTATTCTTCCTTTGAATCCTCCAACTTGTATGGAAGTTGGCCGGTCAGGCAATTTTAGCATGTTATCACATTTTATGTTTATTTGTGTATTTACTGATATTTAAATATTCTTAACTAGAACTTACACAAACATATAGAAATCTTTAAAAAAACTTACCATTTAATTAATTTATGGAAGAATTAGATGGCATAGACAAGAAGCTCCTATACTTGTTAGACCTAGATTCAAGGGCCCCTGTCTCTCAAATAGCTAAAAAATTAAGA
>JACPAS010000046.1 GCA_016180665.1 Microcaldota archaeon | reverse complement strand
ATCAGGATATTCTCTCTTCAATGCTTTCCTAATCTCTTGCTCAACATCAGTGTCTATTTTCGTTAAATAATCAGTTTTTCCCTTTTCACTAAATTCTACTAAATCAGAACGATATGCACGGTCAATTATCTCCCCAACTTTCTTGACCAGCGGTAAAACAAAATCAGAGTGAGGCATCTAATTCCCTCTTTTCGCAAGACGTTCCTCTTCTTTCAAAACAGCGATATCCAACCCCTTCATCGCATCGCCCAAGCCTTCTGATGCGTCAGCAACTTTTGCAGCATCATTAAAATGTGCAACCGCATCAACAATTGCACGTGCACGTTTTTCAGGATCAGAAGATTTGAATATCCCTGAACCAACAAATACGCCATCAACCCCAAGTTGCATGCATAGTGCGGCATCGGCTGGAGTAGCAATTCCTCCAGCAGCAAAATTAACTACTGTCGACCTTCCAAGTTTTGCAGTTTCTTTCACCAAATCAAGAGGAACACGAAACTTTCTTGCATAGTCTCTTAGTTTTTGATCATTATTCCTCCCATTAGCTTCAACCAATTCCTCAATTCCTTTATTAATCGCACGAATATGTTTAACTGCCTCTACGATATTGCCAGTTCCTGCTTCTCCCTTTGTTCTAATCATTGCAGCTCCTTCATTTATTCTGCGTAAGGCTTCGCCCAAATTTCTAGCCCCGCAAACAAAAGGTGCAGTAAATTTCGTTTTATCAACGTGAAATTCTTCGTCAGCCGGAGTTAGAACTTCGCTTTCATCAATAAAATCAATTCTCAAATATTCCAAAATCTGTGCTTCAACAAAATGGCCAATCCTGCATTTTGCCATTACCGGAATAGTAACTGCTGCTTTAATCTCTTTAATTTTGAGTGGGTCGCTCATTCTTGCAACTCCACCAGCAATTCTAATGTCGGCAGGGACGCGTTCCAAAGCCATTACTGCTACTGCACCAGCTTCTTCTGCGATCTTAGCCTGCTCGGCATTAACAACATCCATTATTACTCCTCCTTTGAGCATCTGCGCTAAGCCAGATTTAACTGTGAATGTGCCTTTTTGAATTGTCATAAGAATCAACGCAAGGAAACCCACCTATTTATAGGTGGGAGAAATTGCGATATAAATAATAGGTACATTCGTTAATATAAATATTTACGTTGCTGCACTTTCCACAGGATAGGAAACTGAAGATACAAAACTAGTTTGGCAAAGACCCCCAATTTTCTTTATAAAGAACTTTCAGCCTTAAAATTCCATGAGTGAAGAAAAACAGATAAGAGCATATAAATTCAGGCTCTATCCGTCAAAAAAGCAAACTGAATTAATCAACTATCAGCTCTGGTTATCCAAAGAATTATGGAATCATATGCTCTCAGTGTGTAAGAGTAAATATAATAAGGAAAAGAAATTTCCAACCAAAAAAGAGTTAAGAGAGTTAGTAAAAAACAAAGGCCTATTCTCACAAGTTGGGCAGGAACTGGCTGATAGATTAATTGATGCAGTAAACAGAAAAATTAAACTAAAGAAGAAGGCTGGGTTTCCAAGATTTAAAAATTTCAGCCAGATGAAAAGCCTTGTTTATCCCCAGTTTGGGTTTTCACTTGGAGAAAAACTAAAAGTAACTCCTTTTGATGAAATCTCTATTAAGAAACACAGGGAAATAAAAGGAGAAATTAAGACACTAACAATAAAGAGAGAGTCTTCAGGAAAATTCTATGCTATTTTTACAGTTAAAGAAGAAAAGCAGCAGCTAAAAATAAACAGTGGAAATGCAGCAGGTATGGATTTAGGCCTTATGAATTTCGCAGTCCTCTCAGATGGCACTTTTATAAGAAACCCCCATCATCTGAAGAAATGGGAAAAGAGACTTGCATTCTTCCAGAGAAAACTATCAAGAAAGCAGAAGAGGGGAAGAAACAGGATTAAGGCAAGAATAAAAATAGCAGGAATACATGAAAAGATAGCTAATGTAAGGAATGATTTTCTGCATAAAACAGCAAATATGATTCTTTCCAATTATTCTCTGATTGCATTGGAAAATCTGGAAATAAGAGACATGGCTATGAATAATCATGGAAAAAACATTAATGATGCTGCATGGAGTAAATTTATGAACATCCTTAGTTACAAGGCTGAGAGTGCTGGTTCCAGAGTGGTGTTTGTAAATCCTAAAAATACAAGTAAAGAATGCAGCAGTTGTGGAAATATAGTTCAGAAGAGTCTGTTTGAAAGAATTCACAACTGTAAAAACTGTGGACTATCCATAGACAGGGACTTGAATGCATCAATAAACATACTCAATAGATCTAGAAATGCTCAACGCATTTCTAGAGATTTGCCTGACAAGGCAAACAGAGCTACCCTTGGATCAAGGGGAAGTAATGCCTGTGGAGACAGAACAGAAGTTCTACCTATGAAGCAGGAAGCCCATGAATTTATTCATGGGTAGTTCACAAGAATCAGTGTTAATATATACTAAGTAAAGTTTAAAGGAATAAGCATGTAACTATAGTCACAACAGATCTAGGATCAGAGAACGCTATCCCATACTAGTGGGCTCCCTGCTTTGATACTCTTACTCGCATGTGCTTTCTCAAGAATTAGCCAATAATACTTAGGATCAATTGCTTCTTTAGCTTTACATTCACCAGGCCTCAAAACAGCAATATCTTCATTTCTAATTTTCTCCCCTTCCTTGATACTCTTAACAGCAAAAATCTTCCTATAACAAAAATTCCGCACGTACTCCTCAACCTTATAGGTGTTTCTTGCAGTACTTCCATAGAGTAAAGGTGGAATCTCAAATCTTTTTCCAGTGTTATAATTCTCTCTAATCCCCTGCATCAATTTCACCATTTTCTTAAGTTCATCAGGTTCAGTAGCAAATCCATGGTCTGGGCCAGGTAATTTTCTATTAGTAGTAATGTGAATCTCAAAACAATCTGCTCCGGCCTTCGCAGCAAACTCCGGTATTACATGATCATCAATCCTTCCATCTTTAGCTCTAAACCCATTATCTGAAAATCCAACTGGACACTCAAACGCCCGTTTCAAAGTTTCAACTGCACCCAAATTTGCATTTTCCATCGTTGCAGGGTAATTCGCAATACACTGCATAATCGCAAAATTGTTATGATGTTTTCTTATTGTTTGAGCAGCGTCATTAATGTCACTCATATTTCCACCGCCAGTAGAAAAAATAATGGGGATTTTTTTACTGGCCACATGATCAAACAATGGAATGTGCGTCAATTCGTACGAAGCCATCTTAAATAGCTCCATATCTGATTGCTGCATCACATCCGCGGCTCCTTCATCAAAAACAGAAGAAAAGAAAATAATCCCACGGTCTTTGCAGTAATCCATCAATTCTGGTATCCACTCTACCGGAAGCTCAGCATCCTTTACAATTTTCACAATTGGAATCTTTTTACCCATCAATTCGTAATAGCCAGCCGATTTTTCATCAACGTACATTTTCTCAGCGCTAAATAGCTGAAATTTTGCAGCATCACAACCCGCATCGGCAGCTACGTCAATTAATTTCTTTGCTCGATCCTTCTTCCCGTCGAAATTTATTCCAATCTCAGCAATAAAGAATACGGATTCTCCATCCCCCATTTTTCGGTTACCAACATTAACCTTAGAACTAACCATAAAAATCAGATTATATCTCTATGATTAAAAATATAAATTAATCTAGCCGTATTTTAATTTTGCATAAATAAGAGCGGCAGTGCAAGTTCCAACAGTAATCTGATTTACGATAAGTGGGCCACTACCTAGTCCAATAACATAGACAGTCCATAGACAAATCCCCCCTGCAATAAGCCCAAGGGTGCCCCAACTAAGATCTTTTGTACTTTTTGTTTTGAATGCCTTGAATACCTGGGGGGCTAATTGGATGCTGGAAAGTGCGGTTGCCGCATATCCTATCAATTCAAGTGCATCCATTCTCATTGCCTTCGGCTTTTTCTCCTCAACTTTCTTCTCTGGTATCTCCATGCTTCCAACCGTGGCATAAGCAAAACCAGATCTTTTTGGAATTGACAAATCTTCTTTTAATATTCTCAAACCTTCTATAGCAACATTTCGCATTCTTCTAAAGGCATTTTTAACCTTACTAGGACTAGAATAAGATCGATCACATCCTCTAAACATCAAATTATTCATTCTACAATTTCCCAATGAACATTTTAAATCCTATCTTTTTCCAGTTAATACAACTATCTTAAATCATCACCCAAAATAATTAACCTTATTTGTTTTTCCCTCTAAATCAAATAATATGAACACTGAATTCATAGAATTCCTAGCAAAAAGCGGTGCAATAAAATTTGGTGAATTTACCCTTAAAAGTGGCCGCCTCTCACCCTATTTCATAAACACAGGGGTTCTCTCAGATGGAGAAACAACTTACGAATTAGCCCGTCATTATGCAAAATTAATCTACGAAACCTACCAGTCTAATTTCGATGCAATTTATGGCCCCGCATACAAAGGTATTCCTTTGGCTGTCGCTATTTCAATTGCACTTTTCAAAGAGCACCAGATAATAAAGCCCTGGATTTTTGACAGAAAAGAAAAGAAAATTCATGGGGATGTTAGTGGATTCGTTGGGGGTTCAATAGACCATAATGCACGTGTGATAATAGTGGATGATGTTTTAACCACTGGCGGAACAAAAGTCGAAGCAATTGAAAAAATAAAAAATGGCCTCCGTGCTAACTCCATTTCAATAGTTATTGCAGTAGACCGGATGGAAAAAGGAAATAAAGATGGGGCAATTGAAGAGTTCACTGCGCAGACTGGAGTACCAGTTTACAGTATAACTAAGATAAAAGATGTTTTTGAACATTTAAAAAATACTTCTATAAGCGGAAAAACTTACGTAGACGCAGACTTATATAAACAATTCATAGAGTACAGGAAAAAATATGGTACGCCTCTCCTCTAACGTAACAACTTTTGTCTTTCTCTCTTTGCCATTTCTTTTAATTCAGGGTTAAGCAGTTCTGTCGGGATCTTCTTCAAATCCACAAGTGGTATGTAAGCTCTCTTCTGATCGACAACTTTGGTTATTGGGGAGTATTCCCCATTAATAGAAGTCTGCATACAGAAGTAGATTCCCTTTACCTTCCCTTCATCATTGAGCGCCCGATATCCATAACCTAAAAATGCGCCTGCATCTACCAAATCGCCGATCTTTATCTTTTCAGGTATTTTATCTAGGTGGTAGATAGTGAGTGTAATCTCATCATAAAATCCAGGTTTCTCCTTATTCTCTACGAATCCTCTTATTGATATATAACTCCCATTTTTTGATTGAGGCGACCTTCTAACTTTTAGCACATAAGCTGCGAAAGGTGCAAAACCAGGCACTTTACTATCACCAAATTTATTTAAATTATAATCAACTGAGAGGTGTGGTTTATCCCCTCCTGAAATAAAATTCGGTCCTGATTTTCTTCTTCTTTGCCCCTCTTCTGTTTCATCATAAGGATATGGCACGATGCCATATCCTCGGTTTTTATTCCACAACAATGGTTTACCTTGACCATCTACAAGCGGTGTTCCTCTAAAATCATTATCAAAAGGATAACTCATTATTGGTTTAGCTCCAGGAGTTTTTATGTACGCTCTTAAAGAAATTGGTTCTTTTGTTCCAGCAACGACATCAGATAGCTTATGAAACTCCAAGGCAACAACATATAATTTTTTAGTCGGCATTCTCTCTGCCAATTGTATGAAAGTATTGGGTGCATAATTGTCCAGTGCAGCCATTATCCCATGTTTTTTGTAGACCGCCCATACGCCCTTATTAGCTTTCATTTTTTTCTCAATTTCTCTTATTCCAGTCAAAGTTGCTTCGTTTAATTTTCCATTTACTTCTAAAAATAGTCCTTGCCTATGCGCATCTAGTTTTTCTATTCCTTCCATAAATTCCGCACTTTGCGGAAGTGTAACTACACCATTAGCTATTGCATCGTTGATAAGCATTTGAACTAGTTTAACCCCTTCTGATTCACTCAAATCATACTGCACATAAGTTCCAGCTAATTTTATGAGTGAGGTGTACTCTAGCCCTTCTTTAATCCCAATATTAGAAAGGAGCGCCATAATATTTGCGTGCTTTAATCCGAATTCCTCAAGCATTTCTATTATTTTTTCAGCTGAGATAACTCCATTTGCACCTATAATTTCCTCTCTAATTGCATAAATCTGATTTGGTTTAAGTCCTGAGTCAAGAAGTATCTTTTGTAGTTCTTTCCATTTTACTTCGATTTCCATATTTCCCACTTTCCAATTTCAGTTTTTCTCAGGCCAATTCAAGCTTCTAATTACCTCAGTAATCCCTTGCTTAAGGTTTTTAGGTTTAAAATCCAATTCCTTTTTTGCAAGATTACAATTGAAAACTCTATTAGTTCCAAGAATCAACATATGCTCCTTTGTAAATTTAGGTTTAACCCCAAACAATTTTCCACGTAGCGCTTTGCATCAATTGAGTTCTTAACTACAAGTGCAACATCCTCAACTGCTACAAAAGGAATGTAGTTTTTCCCATCACCAATAATCGGAAGCCAGCCTTTTTTCAATAATTTTAAAATTGTTCGGTATTCCTCAAATTGTTTCCCGTAAATAACTCCTATTCTTAGGCTTACACTGTTCTTCCATCCGCTAACAATTTTCTCTGCTTCATATTTTGTTTTTGCATAAACCGTATCCGGTTTGCATTCTGTTTTTTCATTTGCTGGAATCTCCGCTAATTCCTTTCCATAAACAGAAATACTGCTTGCATAAACTATTTTTGCTTTTGGTGGTAGTGCTTCAACAATTCTCCTGCTCAATTCAACGTTCGCTTCCCGCATTTTCTCCGGTTGTGTAAAATCCAGGGAGGCTGCCAGATGAATAACCACTTCCGCATCTTTGAATATTTTCTTCAATTGATCAGATGAAAAATCAGTAATTATTTCGTTTTTTAAATTAGCCTTTTTTCTAACTAATGGAACTGCATCTGGAAGTAGTTCTAAAACTTCCTTGCCAAGTCTGCCTGTTGCCCCAGTTATATAAATCATATTAATCCATTTTTGGCTCTTTCTAGTAACATATTTATTTCTATCACTTTAAATACATACATATGGCATTTGATATATATTCAGAAGCATGTTTACCAATATTAATCATCGGTCTAATCATTCTCGGTATTCTTTCAATAAGGATAGTCAGACCAGTAGAAAAAGGAGTAGTAGAAAGATTGGGAAAATTCCATCACATTGCGGATCCTGGTTTATTGTTAATAGTGCCCCTAGTAGATACTGTTATAAATGTCCCAACAACTGAAATCCGCGTGGACGTAGACAAGCAAACCGTAATCACAAAAGATAATCTAAACGCAGAAGTAGACGCAATTGTTTATTACAGAGTTCAAGATGTAACTAAAGCCCTCTACAACATTCAAGATTATAAAACTGCAATTCCATCTTTAGCTCAAACTACTTTGAGAGCAACAATTGGCAAAATGTCTCTAACAGAAGCAAATGAAAACAGACAGCTCATAAATCAGACCGTAGAAAAAGATCTAGATGAACAAACGGGCAACTGGGGAATAGATGTTATTCGGGTAGAACTGCAAAAAATAGACCCCCCTGAAGATGTTCAGGAAGCAATGAACAACGTAGTAAAGGCTGAGAATGAAAAACGTGCTGCGATAGATCTTGCAACCGCAGCAGAAACTAAAGCAGATGGTGAGAAAAGAGCATCAGTTAAAGTTGCAGAAGGAGAGGCAAAAGCAATAGAACTAAGAGCCCAAGCCGAAGCAAAGGCAATTCAACTTGTAAACGAAGCAGCGCAAAAATACTTCAAAGGAGATGCTCAAACCTTAAAGAAATTAGAAGTAGCTGAAAAGGCACTTTCTCAAAATACAAAATACATAATTCCAGAAGGTACAAGCCTTTCTGCAATTATTTCGGAGACTGCAGGTATTATTCCCGTTCCAGAAAAGAAGCAGCCAAAAAAAGAGTGACGCACCGGATGTGCGCTTTGCGCACATCAGTAAACCTAGTGCCTTTCTTAAGAAGTAATTGAAACAGACTAGAATAATAAATTATTCTCCTCATTATGATAATTATGGAAGACTCCTTAGATCAATTTATAGAAGCAGGCAAGCTTGGCTCAAAAATACGAGAAGAGAGCAGGCGTCTTATTATTGTTGATGAATCGCTTTTAGACATTGCAGAAACAATTGAGCAGATGATCATGGAAGAAGGTGCAAAGCCCGCATTTCCAGTTAATCTATCTATAAATGAAATAGCAGCCCATTATACACCGGAATCAGAGTGTAATCTATTCCTCAAAGAATCTGATCTAATAAAGGTTGACATTGGCGTTGAATTAAACGGCGGCCTTGCAGATACTGCTTACTCCATGGATCTAAGTGGAAAAAAGCAAAAACTCATTGAATCAACGGAACAAGCGCTTGGGTCTGCCATAAATTTTATGAAGGCAGGAATTAAGGTTGGAGACATAGGCGGCATAATAGAAGATAAGATCAAATCGTATGGTTTCAACCCAATAAGCAATCTCACTGGTCACCTAATAAAAACAAACGACCTTCATGCAGGTGTGGAAATCCCAAATGTTCGATCAAAAAATTCATACCAATTAAAAGTAGGTGAAATATTTGCAGTTGAACCATTCGCAACAACTGGCGAAGGATATGTCTCAGATATGGAACAAGTTGAAATTTTTGGCTTGTACGCACCAAATCAGATAAGAATGCGTCAATCCCGCCGTATTTTGCAATATGCACTTGATAACTACGGAATGCTTCCATTTGCAGAACGATGGATAAGAAAACAATTCAACTCAAAGATATTAGTCAATACGGCGTTGCGTGAAATGCTAGCCAGTCAAGTAATCAAAGGATACCCAGTCCTAAGAGAAAAAAGCGGAGGCGTAGTAGCCCAAACAGAACATACAGTGCTAATAGAAGAAGATCATGTTAAAATCCTAACAAAATAACCTCTTATGCCTTATCTCGACCTAGACAAAATCTCTATTGGATTCCATTCATCAGTAGCAAATTTATCATAAGAAAAATCATGCTCAGTGTAATTACCAACCAGTGGAACATTTCGAGCTATAATTATGTTATTTTGCAAAACTTCCTTCTCCTCCTCAAGCATGACCAGGTAACTATATTCGAACTCTTTCTTATACGAATTATAGATTAGAGTTAAAGGCGTCATCCTATCCTCTCTAATTGAAATTGTATTCACTATAATTGTTCCACCATAATTTAGGTGACTCTTTAGCTCAGCCACGAACTCTCGGCTTGCAAGATGCGCCGGAATTGAAATACTCCTAAATACATCGACAACTATCAAATCATATTTTTTATTTGTATTGCGCTTAAGATACCTTCTCGCATCATCTACAATTATATCAGTTCCTTTATCCTCCCTTAAACCAAAATAATGTTTTGCTACTTCTACGACTTCTTTATCTATCTCCACCCCTTCTATCTGGGCTTTTGGAAATATTACTTTCATATTCTCGATCTGGGTTCCCCCACCAACCCCCAGAACCAATATTGTTTTCGGTTCTTCTACTGATCTATATATCTCTTCCATTTTTTTATAAACTGGAAATATAAGCTGGTTATTTTCATCCAAACCACTGGATATTTCCGTATCCAGGATTAATGCATTTACTTTTTTTCCATTCCATTCTACATTCTCTAAAACTGCGATGTTGTAGTATTCACTATTCTTTGCAAAAACAACTTTTCCGTTGTAGATACTATAAACAGGATTAAGATTTAGCATAAATATTAATACAACAAGAAATAATCCGAACTTCAAGCTATTTATTTTTCCAAGAAAAACAGTTGCAGCAAGAATCATAATTGCCCCAGCTAATATGAAAATATGTGTAAGCTGGATATTTGGTATAAGTATAAATCCAGTTGTAAATACGCCTATAATACTTCCAACTGTTGAAAATGCAAAAATCTTCCCAGCGACTTCCCCCTCTTTCCCATTTTCATGTTCTAGCTTTATTATATAAGGTGATACTAGCCCGTAGAAAACACTGGCTGGCACCAATATTAATCCTCCAAGAAGCCCGCCAAATATTAAATCAGTAAATAAAGTTAGTGGCAAAATTAGGTTTGCAAGCAACGGGATAATTGCAGTTGCAATTGCAGCACCGTAAAAAATTGTGCTCAAGTAAGTTATATCTTTATACCTATCACCAAATCTTCCACCTAAATAATACCCTAAACTAAGTGCTGCCATAACAAGCCC
>JACPAS010000045.1 GCA_016180665.1 Microcaldota archaeon | reverse complement strand
TTCATCAGAACAAAGCGATTATCCTTCTTCTTTATGAAAGATCTGAGGAAGAAAAATTAGAAGATATTTTAGAATCTTCTTTAGCCTCAAAATTAGAACTACCTGTAAATCTAAATATTCCTGAAAAGTATAAACTCTGGCTGGAAAGGGAAAGATCACGGAAACTCGATCGATTATCTGGTATTGAAAAACAAATAAAATCAATTGCAGCAGGGAATTATTCAAACATTTATTCATTAGAAAGGGCATTAACTATAGAGGCAGATAGAAACCAGATAAGCTCTAAATTTGGCCTAACTAAGATGTTTTATTTCATAGAGGGCTGGATAAAAAAATCCGATTATCCTAAACTCGAGTCAGAATTGCACAGGTATGAGGACAGAGTAAATCTTGAAAAATTAGAAACCAACCATCATGAAATTCCCCCAACAGTTTTAGATAATCCAGAATCTACAACCCAATTCCAGTTTTTAACTCAAACATACGCGTTGCCGAATTCATTGGAAATTGATCCAACCTTTTTATATTTCATAGGAGTTCCACTTTTATATGGAATGATAGTTGGAGATGTAGTCTATGGTCTTATCTCTTTGGTTCTGGCATATTGGCTGAATAAAAAATTCTCGAAAAGTAATGTAATGTCAAATGTAACCAAAATCTGGCTTTTCTCAGCAATTCCAGCGATATTTTTCGGTTTGATATTTGATGAGTGGGCAGGCCTAACGCACTTCCATCTTCTGGAGATTTTGGAGCAATGGGGGTTGGTTAATCTAAGTAATCTTATGATAGCCGGTCCTCTTTATACTGGATTTAGCAGAGCGCACAACCTACCGCTTTTATTAGGAATTACTATTCTAGTTGGTTTAATTCACATTGGTCTAGGATTTATATTAGGTGCAATTACTGAGTGGGGGCACAGCAAAAAGCATGCAGCAGCAAAAATATTCTGGCTATTAATAGAAATTGGCGGTTTTGTAGCTATAAGCGGATTTTTCTTCAATCTTTTCTCAATTGAAGCTGCTAATTATGCATTAGGATTAATGTCTATCTCAATTCTCGGCCTAGTCTTGACAGAGGGCATGGTTGGCGTTTTAGAAATACCTGGTCTTGCTGGTAACATTCTTTCCTATTCAAGAATTGCAGTAGTCGGTGTAGTTGGCGTAATAATTGCAGAAATAATAAATCAATTTTTCATTCCACTTCCTTCTCAGGGGTTATTCTCGATTATCTTCTTTGCACTTTTTGCACTTCTTCATATATTAAACGCATTTATAGTAATGTTCGAAGCATTAATTCAAGGGGGCAGGTTAAATATTCTTGAATTCAAATCGAAATTCGTTAAAGGTGGAGGGAAATTGTTTGTTCCTTTCTCAACAGATGTCTATAAAAAGTAAAAACCGAGGCGCGTGTGAACAAGTTCACAGCGTCTCAAAATTTAAAAAAATTGAGGTGAATTAAATATGGTAGAAACAGCAATTGGTGGAATGTCTGCAGGGGCAGGAGCAGCTTTAGGTGCAGGTATTGCAATGGGGTTAAGTGCTTTAGCAGCTGCTTGGTCTCAGGGTTCATTAGGTTCCGCAGCAATGGGTGCAGTAGCCGAAAGACCTGAGTTAGAGAAGAATATACTGGTTTATTTAGTATTACCAGAAATTATTGCATTATTAGGTCTTGTAATTGCGTTCCTGCTTGTCCAGAAGGTTGCTTAAACTTCTTAAGAGGTTTTCAAATGACTATGGATAAGCTTGTCTCTTCTTTGCTTACTGATGCCAAAAAAGAGGCAGACGAGATAATAAAAACTGCTGAATGGCATGTAGACAAGATGGTTGCAGAGGAAAAAGCAAAGCGGGTTGTTCTTCTAAAAACATCCGAAGAAGAGGCAGATAAATTAATTAAGGAGCAGGAAAAAGAACGTTTAGCCTGGGCTAAACTTGAATCGAAAAGAATAATCTCAGAAGCAAAGGAAGATGTAATTAAGACTATAATGCAAGAAATTTTTTCAAAGCTGGAAAATTTCAGAAAATCCAAGGAGTATGCGGCATTTCTTAAAAGCGGCGTAAATAATGCATGCAAAGAATTAGGAACCGAGCAGAGCTGTACGGTCCATGTCAAGAAAGGTGATAAAAAATATCTGTCTACAAAAGCTCGAGTAGTAGAAGACCTGGAAGGGATAGGCGGAGCGTTAGTAGAAAATACCGATGGTTTAATAAGAATAAATTTAACTCTTGAGAATCTTTTTGAATCAAATACAGACCTGATCAGAAAGGAAATTTATCATAAATTATTTGAGGCGTAATGTAAATGGGTTTTTTAGGATTTATAAGTAGATATTTGCCTTCGTTGGAGAGCCGAGCTCTAAAATATGGCTACTCAAATGCCAGAGTTAAAGCTATGAAAGGCTTAATCCTAAAACCTTCAACTCTTGAAGAAATGGTAAAGGTTGCAACTATTGATGCAATGATCGAGCTCCTCCAAAGAACCAATTATAAAGATGATTTTACCTCACTTTCTATTTCTTACAAAGGTTCTGACTTAGTTGAACTTGCACTGACCGCTCACTTTGCCAAAATAATCAGGAGTACACTTAAATTTATTCCAAAAAGTGATAAATTATATCTCCAGGCTCTACTTAAGAGAGTAGACCTGCTTAATTTGAAAACCTTAATAAATGCAAAGCGTACTGGTAAACAATTCAAAGATATTAGACCATACTTAATTCCAGCAGGTTCTTTGAGTGAAGTCGAACTAGAAAGAATTGCAAATTCAGAAAACATTGTTCAGGAATTAAGAAGAACTGCTCTTGGGCATGAAATATTTGAATTAAGTACAAAACTATTCACCAGACAAGCGCTAGAGAGTTTCAAACAGGCAGTAAAAAGCTCCGATACTATTTTCCAGATTCAAACCCTTTTGGATCTTTACCTGTATTCTTATCTCAATTATGCACTTGCCTCATCTAAACCTGATATTCTAGTGTTTAGAAAATTATTCAGAAATGAAATTGATATAAAAAATATTGTAATAATTGAAAGGTTAAAAGGAAGAGGTATAGATAAATCTTCAATTAATACTTATTTAATAAAAGGAGGTCGCCTTCCAGAATCAACTTTGCAAAGACTAATTGATACGGATGATTTAGACAAAACAGTCGAGATAATTAATTCTAAGCTACCAATTAAACTTTTACAGGCCCCAAAAACAACAGTTGAATTAGAGATCTCTCTTGAACGTGCATTAGCTGCGCAAAAACTCAGAATATTTTATAGAAGTACTTTATCAGTTGGTACAATACTCGGTTTCCTGCTCTTAAAAGAGGAAGAGCTAAACAACATTAGAAAGATTGCAAAAGGGAAAGAATACGGGTTATCTGAAACCAAAATAAGAGAAACCCTAATAACTGTCTAAAATAAAATTTAAGGTATTTTATATGAAAACTGGAATAATGGTATTGGGCGATGCACCTTTAGTTACGGGGTTTCAGCTTGCGGGCTTGGAGAATTCACTAGTAGTCACACACAATACATTCCAAAAAGAACTCGAATCAATATTAGAAAAAAAAGAATTTGGTGTAATAGTTGTTAATGAAAATATGTTAAGCACCATAGACTGGCGTCTAAAAAAGAAACTAGATTCAATTGCATTTCCGGTGATAGTGCCAATTCCTGATATTCGTGAAAAAAGCTCAGAGGGTGATGAGATAAAAAATCTCATAAAACGCGCTCTTGGTTTTGATTTAAGTTCTAAAAAATAATTCTTGTTTGTTGGAGGTTTTACTATGGTAATATCAAAAAAAGGAACAATAAAAAGGATTTCTGGTCCTGTTGTAGAAGCAAAAGACATACCTAATGCGAGACTGTATGATGTAGTTCGGGTTGGTGAGGAGCAAATAACCGGAGAAATAATTAAAATTCTTGGAAACACATCGGTAATTCAGGTTTATGAAGATACTTCTGGTCTAAAGCCAGGTGAACCAGTTGAATCTACTGGTGAACCACTTTCAGTTGAGCTTGGACCTGGGCTTCTAAAAAGTATTTACGATGGAATTCAAAGACCTTTGAGTGTAATAGAAAAAGAATCAGGTGGATTTTACATAAAAAGAGGAATACACGTTCCATCTCTTTCAAGAGATGTTAAATGGGATTTTAAATCAACAGTTAAAAAAGGCGATAAGGTAAAAGTGGGCGACATCTTAGGTACAGTTCAGGAAACAGAAATAATTGAGCATAGAATTCTCAGTCTTTACGAAGGTAAAATAGAATCAATTTCATCAGGAAAATTCACAGTTGATGATGAGATTGGTACAATCTCTTCTGATGGAAAGAAAAAACCCCTCTTTCTTGCTAATAAATGGTTTGTCCGTAAACCAAGAAAAGTAATAGAAAAATTCCCTCCTGTTTTACCATTAGTAACTGGCCAAAGAGTTATTGACACCTTTTTCCCAATTGCAAAAGGAGGGACCTGTTGTATTCCAGGACCCTTCGGAAGTGGGAAAACCGTAAGTCAGCAGAGCCTAGCTAAATACTCAGACACAGAAATTGTGGTCTACATTGGTTGCGGAGAACGTGGAAACGAAATGACAGAAGTTCTAAAAGAATTTCCACACTTAGTTGATCCAAAATCTGGCAAACCTTTGATGGAACGAACAGTTTTGATTGCAAATACATCTAACATGCCAGTAGCTGCTCGTGAGGCAAGTGTCTACACTGGTGTTACAATTGCGGAATACTTTAGAGACATGGGCTACAATGTTGCTTTAATGGCAGACTCCACAAGCAGATGGGCAGAAGCAATGAGAGAAATTGGTGGCAGACTGGAAGAAATGCCCGGAGAAGAAGGTTACCCAGCATACCTAGCAAGAAGATTGGCAGAATTCTACGAGCGTGCTGGTCGTGTTCGTTGTTTAGGTTCTGATGAAAGATATGGAAGTGTAACAATAATTGGAGCAGTTTCTCCTCCAGGTGGCGATCTCTCAGAACCAGTTTCCCAAAATACTTTACGTGTTACAAAAGTATTTCTTGCATTAGACGCATCATTAGCTTACCGAAGACACTTCCCAGCAATTAACTGGTTAAAGAGTTATTCCCTTTATTTGGAAAGCCTGGAAGAGTGGTATTTAGAAAATATCTCTTCTGATTTTCCAAAACTGAGAAACAATTCAATGGCACTTTTACAAAAAGAGGCTGAATTACAGGAAATAGTTCAGCTAGTTGGTCCAGATGCTTTGCCTGAAAAGGAACAGGCAGTTCTTCTTGTAACAAAAATGCTTAGGGAAGATTATTTACAGCAAAATGCTTACAGCGATATAGATGCAAGATGCAGTTCTAAAAAGCAATATCTTATGCTTAAGTTAATTTTACGCTTTTATGAAAGAGTACTGAATGCGCTGGATGGCGGCGTTCAACTAAAGAAAATATCCGACCTTCCTTCAAAAGCCAAAATAGGGAGAATGAAAGAAATTCCAGAAAATAAGCTTGCTGATTTTGAAAAATTGCAGAAAGAAGTTGAGGAGGAATTCGATTCTTTACTCAAGAGGTGATTACTATGAAGGAATACAAAACGATTAATCAAATTGCAGGACCATTATTATTTGTAGAAAACGTATCAAATGTCAGCTACAACGAAATAGTAGAAATAACAATGGCAGATGGTGAAAGAAGAAAAGGCCAGGTTTTAGATGTAAGTGAAAACATTGCAGTAGTGCAGGTTTTTGGCTCAACTACTGGCCTAAGCAGGGAGTCAACAACTGTCAAATTTCTAGGCGAAACGATGAGAATTGGCCTAAGCACAGATATGCTTGGCAGAACGTTTACGGGTTTGGGTGAACCGCGCGACAAAGGCCCGAAAGTAATTCCAAAAGAAAGAATTGATATTAATGGTCTACCAATAAATCCCTATTCCAGGGATTCCCCTTCCGAATTTATCCAGACCGGAATTTCAACAATAGACGCCATGAACACACTTGTCAGGGGACAGAAGCTACCAATTTTCTCCGGTGCTGGTCTTCCCCACAACAATTTAGCCGTCCAAATTGCCAGACAGGCCAAAGTACGCGGAACTGATGAAAAATTCGCAGTAGTCTTTGCAGCAATTGGAATCACACATGAAGAAGCTTCATTTTTTATGCGTGACTTTGAAAAAACCGGGGCGTTGGAATCCGCAGTTTTATTTTTGAATTTAGCAGATGACCCATCAGTTGAAAGATTAATTACTCCGCGTCTGGCTCTCACTACGGCTGAATATCTTGCTTACGAGCAGGGAATGCATGTTTTAGTTTTAATTACTGATATGACGAACTATTGCGAAGCCCTACGTGAAATTTCTTCTGCAAGGCAGGAGGTTCCAGGAAGAAGAGGATATCCAGGTTATACATACACTGATCTTTCAACAATTTATGAACGCGCAGGAAGGGTAAGCGGAGCAGCCGGGACGGTTACACAAATTCCAATTTTGACTATGCCTGGAGATGATAAGACACACCCTATTCCGGATTTAACCGGATATATTACGGAAGGCCAGATAATTCTTAGCAGAGACCTTCACAGAAAAGGGATTTATCCACCAGTTGATGTTCTTCCTTCTCTTTCTCGTTTGATGAACTCAGGAATCGGTGGAACAAAAACACGCGAGGATCACAAAGGAGTTGCAGATCAGCTTTAC
>JACPAS010000074.1 GCA_016180665.1 Microcaldota archaeon | reverse complement strand
ACTGCTCTACTCTTCACATTAACTTTAGGTTCTGCACTTGTTCCATTTCTTATGGGTCTAGTAATAAGTTTGGTTCTTGAAATAATAAAAAACGCCGTATACTATATAGTAATAATCAGTTTACTGCTTCCATTCATAAATATATTTCTTACATTGACTTCTGCCAGAGAGTCTGCAAAATTCTTCAATATTGATGTTAACTTTGCATCATTTGTTAGTTTAATTTGATAGAGTTGATAAAATGACGTCACATTCAATAGAATTTGCGGTTACAAAAGAAATGTGCTCAAACACATTTACGTTCTTGCCGTCTACTTTCCTTGAACTCTCAGTTTATGCATTCATGGCCTCAGTAGCTCTTCTTGCGTTTTTCTACTTAATGGGAATCTTATTCAGAAACTCTAATTTTACCTCCTTTATAAAATTAGAAATATTTGAACTCTTCGTAACAGGTGCAATAATAGTAGCGATAATGTTGATTACCTCAAGCATGTGCACAATGAAAGTAGGCTGGTTTTTCCCTCAGAGTGACGGAAAAGATCTTACTATCTGGGAAAGAACAGTTGACTATTTTGTAGCAGCTAGAAACTTTATTATTGGATGGATCTCTGCAGCATTTCTGGTAGGTTCAGCATTTGATCAGATGGCGGCAACAACAATTTATTCAAAACCATTCGGAATGGGGGTAGTAACGTCACCGCTTGCAGGCTTAGGAGGCCCACTTAAACAAATTCTCTACCAGGTTATTAACGCGCTTTCCATAGCCATGGTTACAGTGCAGGCACAGCTTTATGTTCTTCTCTTTATGTTTTATGGTTATACAAAATATTACATTCCAATTGGCATAATACTCCGTTCATTTACTCCTACAAGAAGATTTGGTGGAGCAATAATTGCAATAGGTTTAGGTTTTTTATTTCTATTCCCTGCTTTGATGGTTGTTGCATATGAAATAGTTGGAGACATAATTGCAACTACTGACAGTAACATGTGGGATTCCTTTAATTCGCATATTGCACCGGCTCTGAAAGACGTGCAGGACCTAGATTCATATAACGAGAAAATCCAGGATGTATTATCTGATAAATCTACTCCGGCAACAAATCCAAATAAAATAGAACTTCCAGAGTATAATCCATCATTTTTACAGAGTACTTATGATCTATTCAAAGCAGGAGGAACTATTCCTGGCAAAGTGCTCTACGTCGCTCTTTTGATTCCTACAGAAGCGCTTGCAATGGCTTTTCTTGCAGGATTTCTTATTCCGGCAGTTAATATAATTATTCTTGCGCAAGCGATCAAATCGCTTAGCAGAAATTTAGGTGAAGAAGTAGATATTACAATTTTAACAAGACTAATATAAATTAAATTAATGGGTTGATTTAACATAAGGACTTGATAGAAATGGCAGAATGGTGGCAGGTCGCATCAATAGTCGCAACAATACTGGCTGCATTTGGAGCAGCTCTGCTACTGATGGTTTCGCGTTTCTTCCAAACGCCAAATTTAGAACAAGTTGCAAAATCCGAATTAATATTCGCAGCATCAACAGCAATAATTGTTGTTTTTATAATCGGCTTACAAGCTACAGTTGAACCAATCATGGTTAAAGTAGTTCGGTTAGCAGTTATAGATTCATTCAGCGGTTATGATCCATTTCTAAGCCTTCCAATTACAACTCAGCAAAACATGAAATTAATAGATATGGTTCAGGTTTTTATGCAGCCTAAGGCAACGTGCATGCGTGATGTTATGGCTACAATGTACGCGTTATCAATTCCATTTGAACCAATGAGCCAGCACTACATGGAAGTGTTCATGTCCGAAGTTGCTTCAGGCTTTATCTACAAAGTAATAACAGAACGTATTGCCAATACTACAAACATAATTGGTTTCTATTTATTTGTTTATTACTTATTGATACATACTCTTAATTTCCTAAAATACGCTGCTCTTGGTTTATTCCTTCCAATAGGAATTCTACTTAGATCTTTCCCACCCACACGCGGTGCAGGTGCATACGTAATGGCATTTTCAATTGGACTTTACTTTATTTTCCCCCTTTCTTATCTTCTAATGGACTTTATAACCATTGACTATGCCAGTTTCTGCAATATTCCAGAATTAACTGAGCAAAAATTAGTAAGTTCCTGCGGCTTCACAGACCAGTCAAAGCTTAAACAATTAGAATCTGCTGCCAAAAGAAATCTCTCAGAAGCTGGTGGAATCATGGACCTTATCACTTTAAAGGTTGTAAAAGCCTTAACGCTTAGTGTTTGTCTTCTTCCATTAATGGCATTTACAATTACACTTTCATTCGTTCTTTCTGCAACCAGTTTATTTGGCGGAAACATTCCAGAGGTTGGAAGAGGTCTAATTAAGCTGATTTAAATTTTTCTCTCCTTAATAATTCCCTTTTCTTTTTACTTCCACCTGCAAATCCCCCAACATTCCCATCAGATTTAATTACCCTATGGCATGGAACCTCAGGCGCAAATGGATTTTTGTTCAGAGCATTTCCAACCGCACGGTAGGCCTTTGGCCTTCCAATTGCTTTAGCTATTTGTTTATAGTTTCTGATCTCTCCACGCGGAATTTTCCAGACTTCTAAAAGGACCTTCTTTTCAAAATCAGTCAGATTTGATTTCAGTATTTTATCTATAATATTCTTCATCTTTTCTCAACTCTAAAATGTTTATATTCATCCAGTTCATCTATCCCACCTAATATGAAATCCTCTTCATAATCATTTTCTTTTAATTCTTTTTTTCTACTTTTAATGTCAGCTTCATCAAAATATTCGAGCTGTTCTAATTCGACATAATAAAGTTTTCTTTTCAAAATTCTTTCAGTATATTCACGTTGTCCTTCAACCATTCCACCTAATTCCTTCTGCAGCCAAATGAAATTTACATCAGTTGTTAATTGTCCGTTAAATTCTCTGACAATTGAATTATTCCAGATCTCTAATGGCAATGACTTGACCTCTTCTAAACTAGCAAATCCATAATCAAAAGAATCAATATATCCTCCTTTCCTAAGTTTTTTCTTGCAATTATTCAAATAAGCACCAGCTCCAAAATTAATAGGAATCTCATAATTCTCAGGCAGTGTTTTCATGAACGCTTTAATTATTTCTTCCTCACAATTTGTATATTCTTTATTCAATTTTCGATCAAAATAAACTTCCTTTATTCCATCCTCATTAACTTTAACAAAAAACTTTGCACTTAAATCATCACACAGTTCATTACTCCTAATATAAAACGGGTCTTCAAGAAAGTCTAATTCTTCCTCAGCATTACAAACAATAGCTTCTACGCTGAACTTCTTCAATTTCTTCTTTGCATTCTCAATTATTTTTCCAGAACTATCACATAAAAAGTAATTCAGCTTAATCTCGGGTTTCAATTCATAAACTTTTTCCAAAAAATAATACGCAAACATCCCACTTCCAATTCCAAACTCATAAATGTTTACGCCATCTTCAAGTTCTCCAACTCTAGAGCAAAACTCAATGGCATTTGCATAAGCTACTTTTTCGGACCCACCAAAAGTCTTGAAATCAGAATAAATCGTAGTTTTTTCTGATGAATAATAAGCTTTATTTCTCCCTCTTTGGATCTCATCAAATGGTTGCATATATTTTTTAATCATTCAATATATTATAATCCTATGGCAGACCTCCTTTTATTACTAATTTTCATATTTCCGGCCTATGTTGCAAATGCGGTTCCAGTAGTTCTTGGCGGTGGGACTTATTTAGATTTAGAGAAGAACTTTTCTGATGGGCGAAGAATTTTTGGTGATGGAAAAACTATCCGTGGTTTTGTTGCAGGGGTTACCTCAGGTGCAGTTATGGGCGGTATTTTAGCAATAGCACTGCCTCTTTCATTTTATTCCTCTCCTCAATCTCAGTTTATCGGTTCTTTTATGCTTTCTCTTGGTACAATGGTGGGTGATGCTTTAGGCAGTTTCATAAAAAGAAGAATGAATGTTGCTCCAGGCAAACCATTTTTACTAGATCAGTTATCATTTCTAATATTTGCATTAATCTTTGTTTATCCATTTGTAAATTCTTCGGTTTTTAGTCTATACAACATCGTCTTTCTATTTATCATGACTTACATTCTGCACATAGGAATGAATGTTATTGCAAACAAAGCTGGGCTAAAGAAGGTTCCTTGGTAATATACTGCTCCAACAAAGTAATTCTGATTTGTGCAATTACAATAGATGCAACGGACGGTTCTTGAATGCATAGCATTCAAGGGTAGTCACTACGATGCATCAGCAGTTATAGGCATTCTAAAACCTGAATTATTTAGTTAGACCAGTACACTAAAAATTATAAACTATATTTACTCAGTCTATCTTATGGAGATCTCTAAATCGATCCTGGAAGCGGCCAGAAAAAAAGGCAAAATAATAGATTACAAAGAAGAAATTAATTACTCTAGGTTCAGAGAAGATTTTCGCTTTATTTCCAGAGGAACCGTTCTAATCGGAGAAAGAATAATTCATGGTTTCCCCCACATAAAGCGTATTTTCACTTTGGAAAAAGGTCTGGCTAAAAACATGTCAGAAGAATTTTACGCAGAAGAAAAAATTGACGGATTTAACTTAAGAGTAGCAAAAGTAGGAAAAAAAGTTTTTGCCTTCTCCCGTGGTGGTTTTGTTGATCCATTTTCAACAGAAAAAGCCCGTGATTTGAATCTGGACCAGTTCTTCCGTGACTATCCAGATTACATTCTTTGCGGAGAAATGATTGGAAATACTCCTTATACAACACCAGCAAAAGAATTCGATGTTCGTTTCTTGATATTTGATTTTGATTCAGGCAGTGGCCAATATGTTGAACAATCAACAAAATATTCACTAATTAAAAAATATGATCTAAATTCCGTCCCACAGTTAGGCAAATTTTCACAGTCAAATCTCACCTCACTAAAAAATTTACTCCTAAACACCAACAAATCAAAAAAAGAAGGTCTAGTTCTCAAATCTATAGACAGAAAACAAATAGTAAAATACGTAGTTCCAAATGCGGATATTGAGGATATTGGAAAAGCAGCTAATTCATTATTTGACATGCCAACAGGTTATTTCATCCAGAGAATTCTTCGTTCAGCAGTTTTTATTAAAGATTTTGGCCTTGATAGAAAAAAGTATTCCCAACTCCTGGGAGAGGCATTTTACGATAAATTAACCGTTCAACTCTCAAAAATTGAAGAAGATGGGATTTATGATGAGTTTGAAGTTCTCATCAAATCTCCCAAGACTTGGGATGGAATTCTAAAGCACATGAGTAAAGAAGTTAAAATTGAGGTTTTATTCAAAAGAGAAGAAAAGAATGGAAGCAGAATCAGATTTAGGAAAATCTACAAAAAGACAACAAAAAAATTAAGAGAATTTTTAAGTGGAAAAGGAATTGAAGATTAATCTGTTATACTTGATTTAACAATTGTTATATTTCATTTAACGTTTCTTCAATGCACTCAATATTTTCCCAAATTTCTTTGCGTCTACGCATTCGCAGCCTACTTTATTTCCGAATTTTATTACGCCTTCATCAGCAGAAACCAAAGCAGCATCCAATTCCTTAGCCAAAATAACTAATTCAAAATCTTCTTTACTATCGACTAATCCAGCTCTCATTGCATCCCGATACTTTTCTCTTAACTTCCCTAATTTTTGACTAACTGCGGTTTTTTCATCAGCAGTAAACTCTTCAGCTAGTCGTAGCCCCTTATTTATCCTAATTCTTACATCATCTACAAATTCGTAGAAAACAGCAGCTGGAAGATAAATTGCATAAATATTTGGGGCACGTTTTTTCACAATAAGCTCTAAATCCTCAGTGATCGAACCAACAAAAGTTCCAAGTTCTCTGAAAATTGAAGGTGGCATAAAAAATTCAGCATTTAACCCCTTAGCTTTCTTAATAAATCCCTTAACTGCTTTTTTTGAATCTTTTCCGAACTGTTTTCTTGAGTGCGGGTTTACAAATAAACTAGTATCTAGAACGAATCTTCTGATCATATTCTAATCTACTACTATAAGTTTTATAAATTAAATGAATTTCCATCTAGTCTATTTGACCCTGGCACCAAGAAAATTAAGGTGAAATTCATAGCTGTCAAAATTTAGTTAGGCGAGCAGGATCTGTACTCGCATGCTGCGAATATTTTGACAAAAGAGTGTATGTGACTATAGTCACATGTTACCAAAAATCAAAAAATTAAAGTGCGGCCAAATGCCCCTCGAGCAGCCCAATCATCTTGTTCCCCACGTCTCCCAGCAATGTAAATCCAGATCCATTCAGCCGGAATTCCGGGTCTTCTTCTGCAAAATTTTCCATTTCCAAACAACCTTTTTGCAGAATCCTGTTAATTGCCCTCAGGACTCTTGGATGATCGGGGTATTGGTCAGCAAGTTCCTGCATAATCCTGATCGCCCTTCTATAGCATGTAGCAGCTTTTCTTGTTGGAATCATAACTGTTTCAGCATATTCATCGATTCCAAAAAATAAGGCCCCACCGATTATTTTCTCTACTGGAATCCTTTCCCTGGCTACTCTTAGAAGTTCAACTGCCAATCTTAATTTATCTTTGGCTTCTCCAGGTATTGCTTCCACCAACCTTATAGGGCAATTCAAATTTGACATTCTTTTTCTGCTAAGAAGCACCCCACTTGGTAAATTTATTAAGAAAAACGCGAGGGGAAGTGTCCCCTCTCATATTCTCTACTTCCTGATCTCCCCTCCACTGAGCGTTTTTCATGGGTAGAATACCCCACTG
>JACPAS010000073.1 GCA_016180665.1 Microcaldota archaeon | reverse complement strand
GATAGGATGACTCAATTGGTTCATACTTCATCCCAACTAAATCTAAGCCTTTCATCTCTTCAAGAATAGTATAGGGAGTATCTCGCAACACCGCTTCTAGTCGATCCTTCACCAAATAAACGATATCCTCACCGACTTTAACCCCTTTCCTATAGACACGCAAATATTCATCAGTATCCAAAGCCGTACGGACAGGATAACCACGGTCAAAAAAATGTTTGTAAACCAAAAACTTCTCAGAAAAATCTTTTTTCTTTTTCAATTTAGCTAATTCTTTCTCTTGTTTTTCTTCTAAGTTAATAACTCCTTTCTCAGAGAAGTAAGCTGCTTCTAAAGTAGTAATCTTAATTAGATTATTTTCAACCAGTGCAGATGATCCGCATCTTAATAATTTGTCGTTTAAATCTTGAGAATAAGGTAAAACCATATGGAACATTTACTCATCTCCTCCTTTTTTAGCTAACTCTATTACTTTTTGCAGGTATTTATTATCTATAGAATGAATTAAAACCTCTGCACCAGAAGTTCCTGCAGTGTCAATTTCCAAAGAACCTACGCCAACCATTCGCTCAAATAAGGATCGGTGAATATTGATGTTTGCTATGTTGCTGTAATTTATAAAAACTTGCTTTGTATTTAGAATGCCCTGCTTTACTGAGATGCCTTTTTCTTCCAAATTAATAGTGACGGCTCTTGTCCGAAGCTCGACAATTATTGATATTAAGATTGTAATTATCCAGATAACAGATAAGAAAAAAGTTGCAATAGAACCTAAAAACGATTGGAAGAATAGAGCAATCAAGGTCAGAGTTATTGCTATTAGTAAGGTCTTGACGTGCTCAGGTTTAGCAGTAGGATGAAAAGTCTCAGTTTCCATACTATTAATAGAGCCAAGAGCATATAAAAATCTAATTAATTGAATGAATATTATGCTAATTATATACACTGATGGCTGCTGCTTAGGTAATCCTGGGAAGATGGGTATTGGGGCAGTAATTCAGAAAGATGGAAAAACAATTAATGAGGTAAGCAAATTTATAGGGCAAGGAACGAATAATATTGCCGAATACGAAGCAGTAATCAAAGCATTGGAAGGAGTTAAAGATGTTGAAGGGGAAATTTTGGTTAGGAGCGATAGTCAATTGCTCGTCAGGCAGTTGAATAATGAGTATAAGGTAAAAATGCCGCATTTGAAAAAATTAAAGGCACAGGTAGATTCTTTGATTTTAAATAAAAAGATAAGATTTGAACATATCCCAAGAGAAGAAAATGAACGGGCTGATTATTTATCTAAAAAAGGTGCTGAAAGTGGAAATTAGAAATGCTTTTGAAGTTGGAAAATATTTTACTTACGAGTTGACCAGAGAAAAGCCAATTTACAACTGGTTTTATTATAAGGAAGGTTTTGCTCCTGAAATTGTAGACTTTATGATTGAGAAGACGGTTTCTAAACTGGGCATATTAGATCCTTTTTGTGGTTCTGGAACTACATTATTAAGGGCTAAGGAATTGGGGATTAGTTCAACCGGCATTGATTCTTCCCCTTTATCTGTTTTTGTTTCAAAAGTAAAAACTCAAAATTATGAAGAAAATGATCTTGTGGAGGTAGAGGAATTTCTAAATACCGTTCAAAAATTAAAAGAAGGAAAATTTAATTGGAAGTTCGAATTGTTTAATCCAAAAAATGCATTTCCATTTTCGAATTTTAATAATATTTTGAGTTTAAGAACTGCAATTGAGGGTGTGGAAAATGAAAAAGCAAGGGATTTACTTTTACTTGCGCTGGTTTCAATAATTCCACAAGCGAGTTTAGTAATTAAAGATGGTGGAGTTCTAAAGATCGACAAAAGAAAAAGGGCAATACCAACTAAAGAGGCATTTAAAAGAAAAATAAAGAGAATGGTTAGGAATTTGAATGGAAAAAGTAATGGGTTTGTACCGAATTTATATCTAGGAGATGCAAGAAGGATGGAAATTGAAAATGAATCAGTTGATTTAATTGTCACTTCACCACCTTATCTAAATAATATAGACTACTCCAAGATTTATGGACTAGAACTGTCACTTTTGGAGATGAATGAAGGCGCAACTAAACAAACTAGGAATAGAAGCCTACGGTCATTTATAACTAATCAATCAATTGAATTCGAAATACCTGAGAGTGTACGCGAGTTTGCTGATAAAATACCAATTGTTGGAAGTTATTTTGCAGATATTAATCAGGTAGTTAAGGAGATGCACAGAGTTTTAGCCCATGGAGGCAAGGTTGGATTTGTAGTTGGAAATTCTGTTATTCATGAAACACATGTTTTAGTTGATGAAATTATTGGCGAGTTAGCTGAAGAGGTTGGTTTTAAGGTCGAGATTCTGGTTGGGCTGGAACGGATTGCGGATGTAATGCCAGCTAAGGTTAAGACTAGGGAAAGTATAATAATTATGACGAAATAACGAAGTGTTTTTAATAACTTTCAAACATTAAAATATTCTTAGATTCTAATGAAAAATAAGAAGGCAGTGTTATTGCTAAATGATGGAACTTTAATCCAAGGAAAAGGTTTTGGATATACCGGAACAGCAGTAGGCGAACTAGTTTTTAACACTACTATGACTGGTTATCAGGAATGTTTAACTGATCCAAGTTATGGTGGGCAAATTCTCTTAATGACTTATCCGTTAATTGGAAATTATGGGGTTAATAACATTGATTTTGAAAGCGATCATGTCCAGCCAGAGGGGTTCGTAGTTAGAGCTGCAAGTGAGTTTTACTCTCATT
Source organism: Microcaldota archaeon (assembly GCA_016180665.1). GTDB lineage: Archaea > Micrarchaeota > Micrarchaeia > Anstonellales > Bilamarchaeaceae > JACPAS01. The sequence continues at coordinate 4,201 of JACPAS010000073.1, read as the reverse complement.
CTAAATCAATTGAGAATATTGATAAATATCTGGAAGAAAATAAACGACCTGGAATTTATGATATAGACACCAGGGCGATTGTTAGAAGAATTAGGTCCTATGGGGTCATGCCTTCAGTTTTGCATGTTTATGAAGGTGAATTTGAAGAGGCAAAATTAAAGGAACAGTTACGGTTGTTTGAATATTCGAAAGTTAATTTTGTGGAGAAGGTAAGTACGAAAAAACCTTTAATTTTTGGAGATAAAACTGCAAAAAAGACAGTGGTACTCATAGATTATGGGGTAAAAATGAGCATAGTGAGGGAATTAGTGAAGAGAAATATTAAAGTTGTGGTGGTCAACTGTCTTGCAAAAATTGATGAAATCGAATCATACCAACCAAATGGAATAGTTCTTTCTAACGGACCTGGTGACCCAGCAATTTTGACAGAAGCTCATGAAATAATAAGAAAATTAGACAAATATGCAATTTTTGGAATTTGTCTGGGACATCAGCTAATGGCCCATGCATTCGGAGGAGGCACTTATAAATTAAAATTTGGACATAGAGGTGCAAATCACCCGGTTCTTAATAAACTAACTGGCAAAATTGGAATAACTACTCAAAACCATGGTTATGCAGTTGATAAGATGCCGAAGGAATTTGAAGTTACGCATGTCCACTCTAATGATGGAACTGTTGAAGGAATGAAACATAAATCAAAGCCAATTTTCAGTGTTCAATTCCATCCAGAAGCAAGCGCTGGACCACATGATTCTAATTATTTGTTTGATGAGTTTTTAAAGTGTTTATAATTACTGGCGCATAGATATGGAGAAGGTAAAAATAGAAACAAATAAAAGAGAATACGACCCGGGCGAGTTAATATTTGCAAAAGTGCATCTAAATTTAAAAGAGCCAACAAATGCTAGGAGTATTCATGCAACTCTATATTGCCATGAAGAAAAGAAAGTAACCAGTTACACTATAATTCCGCAGGATGAAATGATGCGAATGAGGGAATTAGGGTTACAGATATACACAAATGTAAAACAGGTTCAAAGAGTAGAACAGTGTGATACTCATAGATCAGAAAAAACAGTTGCATATGAAGGAACCTATCAGAAAGAAAAATTCGAAATTTCATTTGAACTCCCAAAAAACTGTCAACCATCCAGCAATATTATGGGGCATGATAATAGAATAACAAAATGGATGTTAAAAATCAGGATAAATATTCCATTTTCAACAGACATAAATGTTGAGAAGGAAATTTTTGTGAAAGGTTTATAATGTTTTGAGGTGTGAAAATTCCATGGATGAAAAAAATCCGAAAGAACCAATTGTAAAAGTAAGTAGCCAGAATGGAGATAAAGTAATATTAGCACTTGAACAAAAAGGCTTCGGGGTTGGGCTCTTAAAAGACGGAAAAACATTGAAAAGAGAAGTAATGGAAATAGAGGAATTTATAGAGATTGTGGAGCAATCAAACGTAACCTGGATTGACTATGTAGTAGATGACCTGAAAAAAGAAACAGTGAAGGTAGCAACCACACTCGGGTTTAGCGAAGTCCTATTGACAAAATTACTTAAGAATGAAAGGAGCGGTTACGAAGACTTTGATAGCGAGATGGGAATGCTTATTCCTGCAATATTAGTTCAAGGATTTGATGTTAACATAAATCCGCTGGTTATACTAATTAAGTCAAATCTCATAGTCACTATACACACGACCGAACTACGCAGGTTTTTTAGATTGAGAAGGTATGCAGAAACATTCATAAGAAAGATCAAACCAACCTTACTACAAAAGGATAAAATAACTTTAATATTAGTAAGAGTATTGTACGAAAATAACAGTAGAAATTTTGACCATCTTCAGGAAATTGAAACAAATGCAGATAAATTAAGTGAGCAGCTGGCAGACCCAACAACACCAAGACATATAATAGGCCCAAAAATACATGAAATGAAACATGCACTCATCACTTATTTGGGCGGGTTATGGGCAACCGTGGATGTATTAAACACATTACGTTATGGAGATCCGGAAGTTCTGACCGATGATAACAAACTCCTGGAGAGAATAGGTGCACTTATTGCAGAGGTAAATACCCAGATTTCTCTTGCAGAACATTTGAGTGAAGTGTTAGCTAGTGGTCTGGAAGTAGTTCAGAGTATTTACAATAATCAATTGCAGATATTAAATAACAAAATGGCACTACTTGTAGCGTACTTAACTATATTAGGCACTGCTGTTCTAGTCCCAAACACAATTGCAACTGCTCTAAGCAATTCTGCGTTTAATCTTGGTCCACAGGATGCATGGTGGTATAGTCTTTTGCTTATTATCTCAACAGTTGTTTCAACTGCAATTGCTTACTGGTGGGTAAAGAGTAAAGGGCTTCTTCCAAAAAGTGCGGATTGAATTTATTTGATGAAAAAGATAATAAAAAGGCAATTTAATTTTGAAGTTGCCGGAGATAAGCATGAATAGAAGGCTCGTTAAAGCAGGAATTGTTCTTTTAACTGTGGTCACTCTGCTTCTTAATCCTTTCAAATCTCAACAAGCTCTTTCTGAGCCTCCGCAACATCAAATAAGATCAGTAATTATAAGACATATAAGAACAGATAAAGAAAAAATTCTAAAGTTGATTTCACAAGGTACTGGAATAGCTAGAATAGATTGTGATTTTGATACAAAACTTCCAGCAGCAATAGATTTGGGCTTTAGAGAACCCGGTCCGGATCCGAACGCAAAAGACTTACCTTCTTCAAGAAAATACTTGCCTTCTTTTGATATCAGATCTGCTAAAATAGAGTATCTTGGAACTGCATTAGAATTAAGAGGCAGATCACAGTCATTATGGGGTGGCATAGATGTTAAACCCATGAAGGTTACCATTCATGCTGTTGAGTACGGAGATGACTGCAAAGAAAAGGGAGTAGTTAATGGAATAATTAATCCGGATAGAATGGAAAAGGCAGTAAAAGAGCTAAAAGAAGCTAAGGAAAAACTAATTCAAAAAGGTGGGGAAATAACTCTTAGGGATCCTAGTTCCGGGGCGCAGAAAACTTACAAAAATGAGCTAAGACCTGCTTCTAAGTTCCCAACCACTGCCAAAGAGAAATGTAAAACTAAAGTAATGAGAGATCTTAGTAAAAATGAGAAATATTCTAAAGAGATAAGGCAGATGTATGAGAAGTATGCAACAGATGGATCACCACCTCAACAGCTTAGAGAAAAAATAGATCAGGAAAGAAATAAAATAAAGGATAAATATGCCTCCAAAGAATGTGACGGTGAACCAGAGTATAAAGCCGTTTTTATTAGACCTTGTGAAGGCCAGTTGTTTACTTCATTTGATGGTGGAAAAACAATTGGGCCAGGATCTATAGATCGCGTATGCAAGGATTTGCATGACAGCTGGGTAACTGATGTTTTTGTTGCATTTAAGGTTGATCATGAAGGAAAAGGCTGCGGAGATTATGGTGAGTTGCTTTATCCAAGTCAGAAATACCACGCTAATGTAAGTTCTAAATTTAGTGGTGGTGCCGATCCAATAAGAACTTTAATGGAAGCTTGCTATGGGTTGAGATTTCATGCATGGTTTCCTGTATTTTTAGATCCAAATGCTATTCAGTATGCTGAGAAGAAAGGGGGAAAGGCACGACAGGCTGCAAAATTTCTAGGATTTTTAGATTATCTGTCTCCAGTTTACAGTAAAGATTTTGCAGATCCAAATAATAGATATGTAGTAGAGTACGAATTGGGCCTACTGAAAGAAATAACTGAAATGTATCCTGATTTATTCGGAATAAATTTAGATTATATAAGATATGCTGATTTGAACGATTTTAGAGTACAGTATGAAAAAGAAACTGGAAAAAAATTCCCTGAAAATTATTTTGTCGCAGTAAACCCTCAGGCAGTTACTGAATTTGTTAAAACTGTTTTGGGGCATTTCCCATTTCTTAAGAGATCTGCTGATGTTAGGGCTGGAAAAGGACCAAGGGAAGGAGTAGGCCAAGATGGGATTCTCCCTTATCTAGATTGGATTATGCCAATGAGTTATGTCAATTTCGCAGGTTTTGAAGGTGATAAAGAGGTGAAAAAATGGGCCTTGATACTCAAAGGGCAATATCCAAATAAAACATTGATTCCAATTTTAAGGGGGTGGGTTTGTAGAGGAAAGGCAGAAGGTTGTTCAGTATTTGAAGA
>JACPAS010000072.1 GCA_016180665.1 Microcaldota archaeon | reverse complement strand
ACCTGCAAGCAAGTAAGTAATATAAACCGCTACAATATAAGTAATTCCGTGTAGAAGCATCATGTTTGGCTTTTTAAAATTCTTTCCCAAATATGCCAAAAGGAAAATCAAAACTCCAAATGCGCATGGATTAATGCTATCAATTGCTGCCGCTCCAAGAATAACTAGCCAGTTTAACTCACCTGCAACCAATCATATCACCTAACAGAATTTACATACATGTTCTGATTTTTTTACTATCACAGGCTTCTTATTTTTCTTTGTACTTTTCTTCTTCATGCTTTCACCTTTTAATTAAATTCTATTAATATTTTGTCCCCTTCTTTCCAAACATAATTTTCAAATTCATAATTTGGTTTTTCATTTACAATCATTTTAACTGTTCCGGTCTTCCCACCGCACAAATCCCCATTACATTTCCCATTTATACATGAATTATTAAAATGTATTTTTGTCTGCCTAAAGAATTCTTTGATTTTGAGAGCTTCTTTGTTTAAAATTTCTCTGGTTTTAGGATTTACTTCGCTAGTTATGTGAATGTGCATTTTATCTGAATCTTTATGCGTATGTGGACTTAAGCTTACATCCCCGGTTTCTAATGGGAAATGTAATTTTTCACCGCAAATATAAGCATCAAGAATAGCGTGCCAATGGTAAGAAATCGTACACTTGCTTCCAGCCTCATTACAAACTAAAATCCCTTTTTTCTCCTGCTCTGTTCTTTGGAATTCCATAGCTGCATAAACCAGAACTACAACAACTATAATCAGAACTAGAATTAGACCTATCTTTATCCAATTATGTGAACCTGATTTTGTTTTTTTCTTAACCTTCAACTATTCTCACCGAGCAGATATCGAAGTTACCTATTATAAATATTAGTTTACCATTTTCAGCTTATGGATATTCTAATCAAAAATGGAACAATCATTACACAAAATTCAAAAAGAGAAATCACTAAAGCGGATATTTTAATTAGAGAAAATGAAATTGCTGAAGTCAAAAAATCAATAAAAGAAAAAACAGAATTCAAAATTGATGCTTCTGATTTTATTATTCTTCCTGGCTTAATTAATATGCACACTCACGTTGCGATGGCAATTTTAAGGGGGCTAGGTGAAGATCTTCTGCTTCAAGAGTGGCTGAATAAAAAAATCTGGCCAGCAGAATCAAAATTAACTGGAAAACAAATTTTTGATGGAACTAAAATTGGAACTCAGGAAATGCTTCTTTCTGGAGTAACCTCTTTCAATGATATGTACATAAAAGAACTTGATCAGATTGCAGAAGCAACAATAAAGACTGGTCTAAGAGGTTTTTTATCCAGAGGGATTTTAGATTTAATTTCAGGCCGTGATTCAAAATCAGAGTGGAAAGAAGCAATTGGATTTGTGGAAAAATGGAAAAAGAATAAATTAATTACTCCAGTAATCTCCTGTCATTCAATTTACGCCACTTCTGAAGAAATGCTGCTGAAATCCAAAGAGTATGCAAACAAAAACAAATTAAAATTCCATATTCACATTTCAGAAACTAGAAAAGAAATTTTTGACTGTTTGAAAAAACATAGAAAAAGGCCAGTGGAATATTTGGATTCGTTAGGTCTTTTAGACTCAAATACAATTCTTGCTCACGCTTCCTGGGTCACTAAAAGGGAAATTCGGCTTGTTGGAAAAGCAAAGTCCACTATAGTAAATTGTCCAATAAGCAATTTAAAATTAGCCACTGGTGGAATCTGTCAGATAAAAGAATATTGGGAAGAAGGAGCAAACGTAACTTTAGGAACAGATGGTCCAGCAAGCAACAACTCGCTAAATATGTTCGAAACTATGAAACTTGCCGCATTACTTCAAAAACATCATTACTGGAAAGCAGATGCTTTTTCTACACAAAAAATATTAGATGCGGCTACACTTAATGCAGCAAAGGCACTTGGTTTAAATGCCGGTTCAATTGAAAAAGGAAAATTAGCTGATTTGGTTTTTCTGGATGCACGTACTCCAAACCTTATGCCTCACTATGATCTTCTTTCAAACCTAGTTTACTCTGCACATCCAGGAAATGTAAAAAAAGTAATTGTAGATGGGAAGATTTTTCTGGATGCTTGATCTTTACTTATACGCGTCTCTCCAATTTCTGGTTCTATATGCATCAGTTCTCTCCCCCCAAACCCTTTGTATAATCTCACTGGCTTCTTGAGTTACCTCTTTCTTATGTGCAAGTATCGTTCTAAAAGATACTGCCGGCTCTCCAAGATCGTTCATTGGAACATCCGTAAATGGTCTAGTTAATCCGTCATCAAGAAACATCGGATAAAATGGAACATGTGGAAGGACCATAAGTCCATTCATAGCCAGTTCAATAGCAAATGCCCTTGATGGCCTCATACCTATCTCACCAACAACCTTTCTAAACGGTCTCCAAACTATAGCTATATCTGCAGCTCCAATATCCAGTTTTGCCTCAATCTTATCAACTAAAAAGTTTTGATAAAGCGGATCTCTCCAAGGAACATGCATCTCTTCATCTCCTATAGTATGCAATCCATAAAATGCAGTTTCAATAGTTCCATCTCTAAATGCTGGTTTCACTGGTCCGCTGTTAATTAATCTAAGATTTGTCTCTACTCTTTTGCGTATTCTTTCTATAGTTTTGACTACCTCTTCCAGTACTTGAGGTTTACCACTATATGCTTCTATTAAACCAGGTAATGCAATAGATGGTATCCCATTCTTTATGTTCCCATCTACAACTCTTCTAAATTCCGTTAATAACCTAAAGCCCACATCATCTATTGGTCCAACATAGGCTGCACCCCCAATTCTTAACCCCGGCTTTCTAAATATCTTTGATAAACTATGCATTACTATTGTCCTAACCCCAGCTTCCTCGATAGCCTTTATTAACTCAGTTCTTTTTGCCGCATTTTCACCCCAGGAACTATCCATATAAATAGCATCAAGAAGAAGTATTCCCCACCTAGTATGATTTCGAATATGATCTATCAATCCGCGTTTCTCATCATTAAACATTACGCTATTAGGTGTACAAACCCCAGACGGATTCTCATCAGGAGTTGCTATAACTATAAATGGTCTGTCTATCTCTCTGAAAACTCTTTCCATATCATCCATATCAGGTAAACCATTCGGCAGCCTTTTTATTGTTTTAATAGAGCTGTAGCCGAAATTATCGATAATAGTTGCTAACCAGTGCGGATGTATCGGGGGGATTATTACTACAATGGGCGTTCTATCATGCCATTGTTCTTTCCAGAATCCTAAAGCTTCTGCGCTTACTCTTAGTGCAACATCCATAAAAGGACTTATTCCATTTATAACATGCACTCTTGCGCTTTCTCTCTCGAGTTTTCGTGGATTCAATCCAGTTACATAATTCCATATGGCTCTTTGGGCTTCTGAATATAATGGATGGTCATAGGCCATAATACTTGCATCAAATCCACGAATTGCATGATCAATTCCCCTGAAGCCACCTTTCCCAAGGCATTTAGGGGCATCCCCACTTGATAAATCTAGTGGATCTCGTCTTGCGAAAAGTCTTGAGATCAAGGCACCCATTGATTTCTCAGGTCCTCCTCTAATATCATTTGCAAAAGCCAATTCTGCTCTTCTGAGTCTCCCCATTCCTCCACCACGCTAAAAAAGATTAGATAGATATTCTCCACAACAATTTTAAATCTCTTGGTGAATTGTACATAAATTGACGTACTTATGTAAAGCATTTGTAAAAATCTTACATTTTTACGTCCATTGTCTAACTTTTTAACAGAAATTACGTCATCAAAAAGCAAACATTTAAATATACCTACTTTCATAAAAATTGTGCAAAGGTTTAAAAACTTTTTTTGTTAGCGGAGGTTTTATAATGAGTTCAATTGCAACCAAATGTCCCGAATGCGGGGGTAAAAAAATTATTAGAGACTATGAAAAAGGTGAACTTCTCTGTGGTTCATGTGGCCTAATCATAGCAGAAAACATTCATGATCAAGGTCCAGAATGGAGGGCGTTTGATGCTGAACAAAAAGAAAAACGTGCCCGTGGTGGTGCACCAGTAAAATACATGAGGCCAAATAAAGGCCTAGTTACTGAAATTGACCAATACAACCGAGACATTAGAGGAGGAAAAATCTCCCCAAAAAAACAAGCTCAATTATACAGAATGAGAAAATGGCATAAGCGTGTTTCTATTGCAACCTCAATGGAAAGAAACCTGGTTATTGCATTGGCAGAACTAGATCGTGTTGCTTCTTCTCTTGGTTTGCCAGAAAATATTAAAGAATCCGCAGCATTGCTCTACAGAAAGGCAGTAAAAGCAGAACTAATTAGAGGTAGATTAATTGAAAGCGTAGTTGCAGCAGTTATTTATGCTATTTGCAGAATACAGGGGATTCCACGAACGTTGGATGAAATTTCCAAAGCTTCTGGAATTGAGAAAAAGGAAATTGGCCGAGCATACAGATTCTTAAAAGCTGAATTGCATGTGGATGTTCCTTTAACTGACCCTGGTCAATATGTTCCTAAATTTGCAACTGCATTAAAACTCGGTGGGCAGGTCCAGGAAGAGGCTATTAAGCTGATTAAGAAATCTTTAAGGAAAGGCTTGATCTCCGGACGCGGACCGACCGGTGTTGCGGCTGCTGCATTATACATTGCAAGTGCAATGTTCGGTGAGAAGCGTACGCAAAAAGAAGTTGCAGATGTTGCTGGTGTAACTGAAGTTACAATCAGGAACAGGTACAGGGAACTGAAGAAAGAACTTGGGTTAAAGATTAATATCTAATTTTTTTCTTTTCTCCTTTTTCTCTTTTATTTCCTATATTAAAAAAATATCCTAAACAATAATAAAATAGTCGGAATAATCACCGCACCCATCATCATAGTTCTCTCAACTTCTAATTTTATCGTAATCCAACCAAGAAGCGCCCCTAAAGAAATAATCAGAACTCCCAACCACCCATCAATTAAAAATGAAATTAAAATAAGATAAGCTCCAATTAAAATATTGAAATGTGAAAAGTCAATTCCTGAGAGCGCACCGATTTTTTTACGTAGGAAGTAAATAATTAGACAAGAAACCGCGACTGCAGCTAAAAACAATGCAATTACGAACAACAAATTATTTTCAATATTTATTTGTTCAGAAAGCATTGCAGTTGCACCCATCCTGCTCTTATCAATTGAAGCAGCAGTTGAAAAGGAAAAAACAGCTTCACTCATTGAAACAGAAGAAATGGTGGCCAAATAACCAACCGTATTAATTGGAAAAAGAATAGAAATAAAAGTTGCAATTTGGGAAGCAGAACCAACACCAGGAAGCAAATCCGCAAAAAATCCAAACAAGGTTCCAATCAAAACGTAGAATATAAAATTCGGTTCAATCTTTTCATCCTTCTGAACAGGAATTTTTGATTTTTTATAATTTAGAATTGCACTAATTGCAAACATCCCTGAAAACAATGGCAAAAAAGGATCAACTAAATCTGCATTTAAACTAAAATATCCAAGCATTCCAGATACAGCAAAAACAAGAAAAGACAGAATCAGATTTTTTGAACGCAGAATTAATATTGATGAAAATAAAATCAGAATGTGCGGGATAAAAGATTTGATTGAAGAGTAAATTAATGGAAATAAAGTCAGTGAAGGATAAAACACTGAAACAGAAATTAAAAGAGAGAGTATCGAAGCAAATAAAACAATTTTTAATGCAGCTATCCCTTTTCCTTGTCTAACCATCCTCTGCCCAGGCAAGACTGCTAGAACTGAACCTTGTTCAGGAATCCCAAAAAATATTGAGGGAATATAAGAAGAGATAAGATGGGAACCAAATACTGCCAGGATAAAAGCAGGCAAGAAAGGCACGTCGAGCGTTTTAGCAATTGAAATTACGGTATTAGAATGGAGCCCTGGAATTAATGCACTTAGAACTCCAATCAAAATTCCAAATATAAAAACAAATAGTTCTTCCATTAGAAAGTTGTCTCACCTCTGTAATAGTAAAAAATAATAAAAAGTAAAAAAGAAGTTATTTTGTAGCTGCAAGATTATAGACTGATTTTAAAGCTACGACCACTGCTGCTGGAGCTACAAATGCAGTCAGTGCAGTTACAAATCCAACTACCGCACCAGTCACGCTTTCTCCCAATAGTGCAAATGCAGTGCCAATTGCACTTGCAGAAACTATTAGAACCAATGCAGCAAGTAAAAATGAGTTAACTTCCTTTTCCTTGATATTAAGTAAACCAACAACTAAGCCTACTAAAGCTAAAACAGCCATTAATATTCCTTGTATGGACTGGACCCATGGAGATAAAACACCCACAACTATTGCAATAAACACGCCCAACAAGAAAGCCCATTCACCCATCTTCTCACTATTCATAAAAATCCCCCCAATTTATACCTATGATCTTTAGGTCTCTCATAAATACATTGCATTTATGACATCCATTAAATTCATCAATTATTCTATTATAAAAAACATTAAAACATTAACGTTTCTTTATACGTCAATCGACAAGATACCTGTTCTTACTGATTTAATTCCATATACTCAATTTTTTAAATCTTATTTGAAGAATTAGCCTATGGAACTTCCACCTTTAGGAGTAGATGAAAAATTGCCTATTATAAAAAAGTCTAAAACAACAACTGGTATTCCAAAACTTGATATTCTTCTAGAGGGCGGGTATGCCCATCCTGGTCTAGTCCTTCTAATCGGGCCGACAGGTATGGAGAAAACAACATTTGCTTTCCATTTTGCAAAGGAAGGCATAGAAAAGAATGAAAAAGTTTTCTATATCAACTCAGACGCAATGCCAGATGATATAAGAAACAAATCTTCTTCTTTTGGCTGAGGTTTTTCGGTGACTAATGGCGTGAACAGATCTGTGTTTGTTATTCGGGGTTCTTCTTTTAAGTGAGCAGTATTAGTTGTTGTATCTAACTCCAAAACCCCAAACCAGACTTCCCCATGAGTTTGTGTTTTCTGTTGATTT
>JACPAS010000071.1 GCA_016180665.1 Microcaldota archaeon | reverse complement strand
AGAATAAAAGAAATAAGGCAGTACATACTCTCTCAAAAGAATGTAATCTATAGCGAATCAAGCTTAATTGCAAGTGATCTGGAATTTGATCTGGAAGTGGAAAATTTTGAGAAATTCATCTGGATAATGGATGGGGTTAAAGCAAAATTTCCAGAAGAAATAAAAGATTACACATATTATTCCTTAATTAAGAATTACAAAACAAACTACGATCCGGAACTCTAGTTAGAATTTTAAACTCTTTTATAATAAAACAACTTTGTGGATGACCTCTTTGCAAAAATTAGTGATTTAGTTGAAGCCAGCGTAACTACTGTTGCTGCAGTACATCATGCGGTTACTGATCTAGTTATTAAATTAGACATTACTTTGGCCGAATATACTGATAGACTTAACCGAGGTGAGGCTCGTTTCTCCCCTGCTGAAGCAGTAACAGAGCGTATAGGTGGAGGCGGAATTAATGCTGCATTGGTGGCTGCGTCTCTTGGCTTTAAAGGAATCCATTTTGTCGGATTTTTTGGTGAACGTGAAAGAACCTTAATAGAACAAATCACTGCTTCCCAAGGCGTCTCACTAGACTTGGCATACCTGCTAATGAATTCCAGTGGAGTCAATGTTGTTATTGAATTAAAAGATGCGAACATAGTCCATCCAATAAGTCCGCATCATAACGGTGCGACAAGAGGTTTTCTGTCGAAGTTAAGTTCAGTAGAACATTTAGATCGCGGATGGGTTGCTTGCTGCTCTTTTTATCCAGAAATAGTTTTTCCCTTGATTGCATCTGGCCTAACAACAAGTTTATTTCTTGATACTGGCTATCATGATGGAAAAAGAAAAGCAGAGCTGCTTACTGCCTTCATTGGCAGATTACGTGACACTTCTATATCAGAGCTAATTCTAGCAGCTAATGGGGCAGAGCTACAAAATATTGGCAGTGAGCTAGGTCTAGCAACCTTTTCTAACCTATTTGAGATTGGTTTTAATGCATCTAAAAAATTATCCAGATCAGTTGGTAAAATTGTTTCAATAATAGTACATACTGGTGAGTTTGCAGCATTTTTTGATCCTACAATGGAGGGTTATTCATTAGTTCCAACATTTGAAATAGAGCCAAGAAGAAGAACGAACGCAGGAGATCGTTTTACTGGCGCCTTCCTAGGGGCTTTGGTTGCAACAGGTAACCCTGAGCTAGCGATTTTCTACGCAAATGCGGCTACTGCTAAAACATTGCGGGATGATGTTTTACCAACAAGAGAAACTACTTTAGATTTCTTGAGAACTGCTAAATTAAGAGATGTACGAATATCTGGAGTTAAAACGCTTGGTCTAGCGGAATTAAAGGTGCAGTTATCTAATCGATAATTCCATTTGCAGTTACTTTGAATACTGCTTCCCCTTCTGGTAAATTAGGTGAATCAACTAATCTTGCGATTCTTTTTTCTTCCTTGCTTTTTCTGAAGTAAAGTCTAGCCGTTGAATTATGGACCAGAAAACCGTTTGCAAAGAAGTTTTCATTTCCAGGTACTTCAATATCGTAAAGCATTCCTCTATTAATTATTTTTCTAATTCTCTTTACCCGAACTAATCTTACATCTGAATTAAGCAAGAGCTTTATAAAATCTAGTTCTTTACTTTTTAGTCCATTAGCTTCAAATGCTCCAATCAAGGTCTTCGCGTCTTTAATATTTATGTATTTACAATCTTGCCTAGGATTAATTGTTGTTAGGGGCAAATTAAATCTAAGTAATAAATCTCTTACTGCTTTTCTTTCAAAAGGAATTGTTTCTTTTATATTTGCTTTTTCGTAATGCTCAACCCATTTTTCCAACAAAACCTTTTTATCTGTAGCAGTTAAACCTATCTGGTTTGCGTATTTTACTACCTCCTTTCCATCGATAATTATATGGTGTGCGTTAGTACGGGCCCTGATGGCTGAATGTATGCCGAATCTTAAAAGTAGCAGATGTATATATTTCAAGACCTGCTGGTCTTTCTGCACAATCTGGATCCGTGATCTCTTTTTCGATACGTATCCTTCTGCATCTACAAAACCTTTAATAAAAGCTGCAATTTGTTCCTTTGGGGATCGAGAAATAAGTTCAAAGATATTTTTCTTTGTTTTTTCAAATAGCTCCCTGATTTTTCTACTATTAAGAACCAAGCGATAAGCATTCTTTTTATTCACTTTTACTATTGCTCCATCAAGACCAAACTCGCCTTTCAGAAGTTCTTTATAAACTTCAAGAACTTCATACCTGGCATCTGTAAATCTAACTGCATTTTTGTCTAAATTTCCATCGCCTATAAGGTAGCCGAAAATTTGTGAAAAACTAGTGTTTAGTTTAGCTGGCACTACTATTTTTCTATTTTTGTGCGTATATACTGGTTCTGAAAACTCTTCGGTTTCTTCGCATATCATAGAACCTAAATTCGCAATATTGTGGTTTGTTGTTGGATACCCCTGATTTATTATTCTTCTTAAATGCCTGGGGTTTATATTTAATCTGCTGCAAATTTGATTTCTAGTGAGTCCTGCGTCCATGAATCTTTGCATCAAATGGCATCTTGCTTCTGGTTTGATCATACTTAATTCTTCAATCTCTATTTCTGGTAAGTCCTGGATTGTGCCATCAAACTCCGCACTAGAAGAATGTACCAACCAATCTCCTTTTCTTATCTTCTGGGCTCTAACCTCCTTTATCTCAAATCCATCAAGCATAAAGAATCTATGGAGTCCAGATGTAGAAATTTTAGACTCTGCTTCTATCTCATAAATGTGCTTTACCTTATCCTTTATAACTTTTGTTCTTATGGAACTACATTCGTTCTTTAGATCTTTGTTGATACTTAAGACTTTTTCGTGGACACTCAATTCTCTAATCGATTTTATTGTTCCATCTCCTAACTGCACTAGAGAATCTGGAGTTAAGCACATGTGCGCCAAAACGTGCCCACCAATTGGTTGAGTCGGATCACCAAAAAGAATTCCCGGGTTGTCCATAACTTGATTGGTAATGTATACTGCAAGGTTGTATTTTTCCGCTAACTTTTGTAAATCGTGGACATGTTTATTTAATTTCTGCTGCCTTTCTCCTAAAGCACCCCTACCCATATAATCTGCTCTGAAGTGGGAGGTAAGGGAGTCTACGATTACTAATCGAATATTATTTTTCTCTATTGTCTCACCAGCTTTTTCTATAAGTAAAGTTTGATGATCACTATCATCTGCACGCGCTACGAATATACTTTTAAGTGCCTCATCTTTGTTTAACCCTGCAGCTTCTGCCATTTGAGCAACCCGCTCTGGTCTAAATGTAGCCTCAGTATCACAAAAGAGCACCTTCCCTCCAAGCCCACCTTGTTCTACCGGTTTTTGTACATTTATTGCGAGTTGGAATCCCAATTGACTTTTCCCGGAAGAAAATTTGCCATATGCTTCTGTTATACTCTGCGTTTCAACTCCCCCTCCTAAAAGTTCATCCAAACTTTTTGATCCAGTAGTGATCTTACCAATACTCTTTCTTCTTTCATAGACTTGGTCAGCAGTTTCAAATCCAATTTCAATCATTTCCTTTGATGCAGCAATTGCTTTTTTCGCAGCTTCTACTCCAATGTCTGCTGCTTCTGCTAATTCATGTGGCGTAGATGATGCAATAGTTTTGAAATCCGAATATCCAGCTTTTCTAAGCTTCTCTGAGCTCGCTTCACCGATTCCTGGTAAATCTTCCAATTCCCTATAATATTTCTTCTTCTTCTCTTCTGCTGCCATCATACTCACCTAAATCTACAACCCACTTCCCAATAAACTTTGTTTATTGTCTCTTCAAGTTATTCAAACTTGAAGATCACTCGTTGATTCTCCACTAGACTGTGCGAACTGCCCGGTATTCTTGAAAACCAATAATTTCAATTTTCCAATATAGAGTGTGTAAAATTCATTGCCGCTCTTGGAAACATTTTTCCACATTCCGCCAACATTTTTGTAAACTGCATTTCCATCTTTATCGCGGTCTGCCTGCACTACTCGAAAATCAGGTCTATTTCCACCACTAGTTTTTTGCTCTGGTTGAACTTCTTCAAAACCTTCATCAACATTTTCTTCAGTTGTTTTCATTTTCATCACCCACAATATATTATTAGTATATACTTATGGGTGGAAGCCCCTTTATAAACAAAATGGGGGGTCATTGCCAAGCTAATTCCACACAAGGGGGGATCAGAAAAATAGAATGAAATGAGGGGGACGCTTCCCCCGCGTTTCTTCTTTAGAAAGGGGTATATCTGAACTTAATAATTTTAGAATACATAAAAAAATTATAATCGCGAATAACCCCGTCAAATCTTTTTCTAATATCTTCTACAATTTCATAAAATTTCTGCGTATTTTTAGCATATACTTCTAATTCAACATCTGCCCAGCCAACTGTCTTAACCAAACAGAAAATATCTCCATGCTCTTGCGCGAAGTTTTTAATCTTTTCATATGCCTCGCTATTCCGTAAATTAAAATCTATTTTATATAATGTATAACCTAATTTCTCCATATTAAGAATCGGTCTGAACCCTAAAATTATTCTTTTTTTCATAAGCTGTCTCAATCTATACTGAACGGTTGTTGGGGTGAGTCTCAGCTTTGTTGCAATCTCAAGCAATGGAATTCGTCCGTTCCCAGAAATCAGGCGTAGAAGTTCCACATCTTTAGAGTCAATATTAACCCGCCCACCGATCTGGACCAAGTCCGTATTAGCACGCTCTTTCAAATATTCCTTTGCAAAAGGCAAACGATAACGCTCAAGCCCATAAGAAATGCAGATCTGCGGTTCATAAATATATTCGTGATATTTTTTATCGAACTTACTCCAAAGGTCAACAAGTTCTGCCTGATTTCTAACAAGAAAAACTGCGCCTATGTTAAATTTTCCTTTTATAAAAACAACCCATCTGGTCTGCGGCAGCTTAACTAAGTAATCAACAATCTCAGCCTCTTTTCTCGGGCTCGTATACTGCAATTTCAGATAGATTCTATAAGCAGAATACCCAAGCCGGTAGGCATCTATTACGGTATAATACCCCTGTATAATTCCTGCTTTCTCAAGATTATTTATCCTATAATTTATTACGTTTTTCCCCACGCGCAGTTTCTTTGCAATTTTTGAGTTGCTCTGTCTTGCATTGTTATCCAGCTCAGCAAGCAGTCTGCTGTTCAACGTGTCAAGTTCCATAATTTAGTCATTATCCAAATAACTATATAAATTTTTCTTATTTTGACCAATTTTCTTAATAGAAAATATAAATATTTATGAAATTAATCTGTTTGATATGACAGGACCAAATGATAGACTGAAAGTCAGAGGAGTAGGACTGCTTAATGTTCAAACCGGGTCTACAGGGATTAAAATATATCCATTACCCGATGTAAATGCTTGCGCAGCAAGAGTTAAACAATTCGGAAAGGCGCACGAAGCAAAATGGGCAGGAAAAGGTGGAATAATTCCTCTTGACCTTGGCGATTGTGAAACCGGAGATCTGAATGAGAGTGTAGTTAGAGTACGCAAGGATATGGCAGCTAAACCTTTACCTTACTCACCAATGGGTGGTGAACCTAAACTGCGAGAGGTTATAGCAGGAAACCTGCGCACATTATTCGGAGTTGCGGATGCAGCTGATACTGATTTGGTAATAATTCCTGGAAGCCGTCATGCTGGATATGCCTTTTCTTATATTATCCTCAGCAGTTTTCCATCTGGACAAATTGGGGTCATAAATCCATCTTGGGCAACTATGTCTCAACAAGCACTTATGATTGGGGGTCCAGAAAGACTAGTAGAGGCAGAACTCCCATACAGACCGCTTAGTTTGTTTGCCAGGCTTACTCCTGGAGCATTAAGAGAATTTTTGGAAGCCCATCCACAAATAATTGGCCTTGTTCTAATTAATCCTTGCAATCCTACGGGTCATATAGCCACAGCAGATGAAATGTTGGGTTTTGCAAAAGTCATTGTTGATATAAATAAACGTGGGCGACCATTATTTGTTCATCAAGATATGACTTATGGTTATGTTACACTGGGCAATACAGTGGTCCCACTGGAGGCTGTTGCTCAGAATTTACCAGAAATCGACAGAAACATACTATTACAGCACGTTATAACGTCTCTAGGATTACAAAAATTACTTGGTTCGGGATCGAGAGTTGCCGCTGTTTTCTCAAAGTCAAGAGAGTTTATACAATCTGTTACTGGGGTCTTGGGAAATATAGTTGGTCCAGTAAACAAGGCCGCTCAACTGGAAGCAGCAGCTTTTTACTCTGATGGTGATGCAATAGCTTCAGCTAACTCAGAAATCCTGAGGCGTCGTAATGCACTTGCAAGTGTTCTGGAAGCTGCAAGAATTAGACTAAGAGAAAGACATGGTTCTGCTTTATTCGAGCATACCCTAGGTGAAGTTGCATTAGATCGTAATACCTCCACCGGCGGATATTATGCAGTCTTAAGACTCCATCAAACTGCAGTTCGGCATATGCAAGAGATGATGGGCCCTCAAGAACTAACTCCGGAGAGAGAAACCGAATTCTTTGCACTATACGTTGGTGCAACAGTTCAGCCAGGTGCAACTATGCGCTTGGAGCATGATATGCGTTTAGCTTTCGGAGCAGCTACTGTGGAGCAAATTCAGCTATTTGGCGATAGACTCGTAAGTGCATTTATGTGAACTCCAAATCCACATGTGACTATAGTCACATATAACAATTTTAATCTTTTCTTTATAATATAATTTAGTGCGAGGAGCATTACTAATTTTTCTATTGCTAATTTCATGCGTAGTGGCTAAAGAGATTTATCCCTGGCAAAATCTTTACTGGTCCTATTCTAACCCGTACGTTTTCCATTTTGCAAACCTAGAGGTATGGGACGTTTGGTCAATGCACAAAACACTTGATTCATTAACTCTAGATCAAATTCACTACGAACAACTGAGCGATCCAAAAACCACTACAAAAATCCAGGAAGCTAAATTCAATTATGAAAAAGC
>JACPAS010000070.1 GCA_016180665.1 Microcaldota archaeon | reverse complement strand
CTTATTATAGAAAAACAATGGGACATCTGCAGTAAGAAGATGGGAACTTTGTTCAAAAGGACAAAGATTTGGGAACTGCAAAGTATAGTCATCCTTTTCTCCCTGTCCACCTTTAAGATAATAATCGGTTTTAACAAAATCTTTTTGGAATACTATTCCGATAACACCTGCACGACTTAGTTCTTCTCTCTTAAGGAATATTTGATCGTACATTTTCTTTCTATGTTTGCTAACTAGATCAGCATTCCCTGAGTCACAGATGTTTTCATATGATATGTCTGAAGGGAACTTGCTTAAATCAGGACTTAAATCTATGAATTCAACAACTAAACTGGGTTTATTGTACTTTTTAAGTACAGTGTATCCAAAATCAATCATCAGATTAGGGAATACACGATAATCAGGCTCGCCATATTCTCCGTAAAATGACTCATCACATAGATACCAGTAATAACCATCAGTCACTTCTGAAGGATAATATTTGAAACCTATAATATCAATTAAATTGAGGAGATTCTTGTTGCAGGTACCTGTTACAGAACAGGTTACTGTTTTTAGATAATCGGGAGATGCCGCAGGCTGACCTTCCACATACAAGTCAAACGTTGGATCTGAGATTATTCCAAATAATTTATTAAGAATTGAAATATCCGATACCTGCCTCTTGTATTCTGGATTAGGAATGTTCTTATAAGTAGTGAAAGATTTTCCATAACCCGCCCCGCTCTCAGGAACAACTGAAACCAAACATTTGCTACAATAATGTTTTATTATTGCTGCTCTTTTTACCATTTCATCCTGGACTTTCTTGATATTGGTTGGAGTATCTAGTTCATTAGGCTGTAATCTCCCTATGATCGCAACTATTGGACCTTTGTTAAATTCGAATAGGTATTTTATATCATGCGGTTCTCCTTCTAAAAATGTAACTTTTGAAGTTTGTGGATCGTATTTTACTACTGGAACGGTAACGCTTTTCTTTGTCTTTTTCCCAATACAACCTAAGATAGGAAGTTCTATTCCATCGCAAGATTCGACTAATTTAGTTTTGTCTTTTACCTCTGTCCAAAGGTCATCTGAGGAAACTTCTAAAATAGGCAAAACTCCATTTTCAAGGTATTGAGTAGTTCTTGTTTGTAAATAAGTTATTTCTGGGTAAGTGGACGGCAATGGATAATTTTTTTGTTGCTCAGCAGTGTAAGCATAAGCTCCAACATAATCTCCTTGCTTGCAATTCGGCCAGTTATAACATATTGCTTTAGAACCAGAAGTTTCAGGTTTATATTTAATATAATCATAAGATTCAGATACTGAGACGTTTTGGTAAGCCATTGTCGCATAAGTACATGCTTCGCACCAGCCAAGATCCTTAGTAACTGGCAATTTATCTTGGGAGTTTAGATCACAATCTCCCAGGTCGTAAACAAAAGTAATAAATTTCGGAGCAGTGGCGAGATTTTCTTTACTGCATTTTTGAGGGTATGGATCTGGATTCCCATCGCCATCAATGTCCTTTTCTTCGCAAGGATGATAGATGAAGCTGTGTTTATTTCCGCTATATCCATGCTGGTAGTTTATATTGTAGAGGGTTTCAAAAGATACTGGGCTTAATAACTGTTCTACTTTAAGGGTCTCATAATTTACTCCAGATTTCATATTACATGTTGAAGCTAGAGCGGATTTTGCAAATTGGGGGAGATCCAAAATAGCGAATCCAATAAATGGTTTCTTTGGATCCTTTTTAGTGAAGTTTTTGTAAAGCTCAGTAAGAAAATCAAGATCCTTATTTGGAAACAGGATTTTTGATGTGAAGTCCGCATTTGGATCTGTAATATCAGGTTTGTCAAGTTGTGCTGAAGAAGATGGATCCGAGGTATAGTCAGCACAGGATTTGTTTATGTAATTAACTGTTATATAGTAACTCTTATCACCAAAAAGCCCTCCTTTTGTTTCTTCTTTTAGGATTTTAAAATTAGAACAATCAGAACCACAAGCAAGCAGATCTATAGAGTATTTATTGCTTGCATCTTTCTTGTCTTTTCCAACATAGAGATGAGTATAGTTAGAATACTCACAAATATTAATTTTAAGCGGCTGAGTAATGAAACCATCAGTGGACATTATGGTGTCATACAAATCTGAACCTTCTACAAACGCAATTGAAGGCTTTGCAGGAACAGTGGTTGCATCACAAATACCTATTTGTTTGTAGTCGTTTTTGGACTTGTAATAATCTGATTTATAATCTTTTGAGAAATCAACAACACATTGACAGTTGACAAATTCACCATTTTTTGTTTGACAGGTTCCTCTTCTATAGTAATCCATACTGCATGAACCAGATTTACATTCCGCGCCACTCGTACATTCGAAAGGTGCTTTACCACCTGTTTTAGTATTTACAATGTCATTCCAATAAAAGAATTGAAGTGCGCGTACATAGAACTCACGGTCAAGTTCTGTGTAATTTGTAAAGCCTTGGATATCGTACTTTGTTTGTATTCCACCTGTATAGGCTTCATTTGGAATTTTAAGATCAACAATTCTCTGATTTTTCAAAAGCTTGTAACTTCCAGAATCGCCGGAATATTGTTCTGTGTGGAGAGGTAGTTCTAATTTCTTATCATCACTTGGAACACAATATGCAAGATCATCAAAATCTTTAACAGGATCAAATGGATGGGTTGGTTCAGTTTTGACCAGATTTTTCAGATAATAATCAATAGTAGGAAGGTAGTTCTGGAACCTGTCTTTTGTGCCAAGGTCATTTATATTACAGAAGAGGTCTGATATCGGAAAGATATATCTGGCCCTGTTGTAATCCTCATAAGTCGGCCCAATACCCAAACGGAAAATATTAATGAACCCGCCTTTATCGTTTTCGAATGCATTTCCTAATTGTTTGTTAAATGGAACAAATCTGCAGGATCGGTTAACAAGACCTGGCTGACTGTCGTCCTGCAAACTTTTAGCGAAGTCGTTTGCTTCTTCATCTGACTCTATGGTGGGGAATGCATCTAATTTGGAAGTTGGATTGTATTTAAATTTCGCGCAGGCCATTGCAGTGCAGTTTGCATCATAACAGGTGACTTCTGCTCTTTCAGTGCATATTGGAACTGCAATTTCCTTCTCTTTTTTTGGAAGAAAATCCTTAATTGCCTGTGGTAAAGTAGAATCCTGAGATTGAAGATTCAAATCAAATTTAACGCCGCATGACATATTGGTCATATTGCAATAAAGTGTTGAATACGAAATTGGATTGGTATTTTTATCTTGTGGACCCTGGTTGTTTAGAAATAGACACTGTCCTTTTTTTGCCTGGTCTTGTAAGCAGCATGAAAAATTATCACTCTTCTGAATGGCACAGCCTGCCAGAAATAGGAATAAGGCAGTTAGAAGTATTATTTGAAATTTGGGTAATTTTAATTGATTTATTAATTTCTCCATAAACTACACCGTTCTCGCTACTACTCTCATTATTTCATATGGTTCTCCTGAGAGAACAATCATCAGGTAACGTACAAATGCCAAAGTTACGGCAAATACTGCAAACGGATGGACGGTCATTGAAATATAGAAATCGCTGACTACTTTTGCTGCCTGTTTTGTATTTTTTATAGCTGCGGTTTTTGAAAGGCCTGAGCTTGTAAATGTAGTTGCAACACCGGAAAATGTTGGATAACAGCTTGGTGCATCTGCGAATTTTTTAATACCAGGAATCGTAGGTATTTTCTCAAGCGTTGGGTCAGTTAGTATGAATAGAGTCGGAAAGACAAAATAGAAACCGATTGCTGCTGCGATGAAGAACGCACCAATTCCCCGCGTAAAGTGGAACGTTCTGAGAAGTATACCTGCAGGTAAATAAACGGTCAGCATATTTTTGGAAATATATTCAATAAGAACTAATACTCCATTTAAACCAATTAAGAGATTAGTGATCATTTGATTTAGAATTCTAATATTTTCAGCTTCGCTGTAAGTTTCTGGATCCCAGTTACCCTGCCAGACTGGAAAACCTAAAAGCGAAACATAAACAGAAAGATCACGGAAAATGCCTTCTGCATTTGAATAGACCGACTCGTATAATTTGCCCAAACCAACTGCTTTTTCGCGGACTTTGCATTTAACTATTCCCAGCATCGTCTTAGCTTCACCAGTAGCATCAATACTTACGCCTTCGCATTTGACCTTTGCTGTTTGCCCATCAGCATTTATTACTGCCTTGGCCAGATATTCTTCTCCCTGGGTTATTATGCTGACTACAAATATTACTATCACTGCTGTTGCCAATCCTTGGAGGATTTCAGATTTTGAATAACGCTCAAGCTCTTCCCACTTGAATGCGCGGGAGAACATCATAACCATGGTGTGGGCAAGAATTACAATCAGGGCTGCAACTATTGAGTTGAAGAACCAGTTTTCTCCTCCAACTAAAGTACCTATTTCGAAACCTGCTAAATAACCTAGTTCACTTGCCATATACACACACTTGATTAAGTCTCTAGATCTTACACCATTTGAATTATTCTACTTAAATCTATCTCCTCTCCTAATAATCGTCCTACCTGCCTTATGCTTGCAATTGTTCCTAGTAATGCAATTGTCGGAAAAAATACTGCAACTATAAAAGCCCTTCCTGCAAGAGAAAGCGCACCTGTATAATTTATTGTTGGTGAACCATTTCCACCAGGGTCTAAAATATCATCTATATAATCATCTTCTCCTACATCTAAATCTGCTCCTGATTTACTCACACTAGCCAAATAGCCTTCTTTTGTAAACTGCTGAAGGTCAGAAGGAATTACCATTAGATCTTTAGAAACAAAACCTCCTGCTACAAGAAGAAATGGGTAGACTACCATAAAGCATAATGGAACTGAAATAAATAGCGTACCTAAGCCTCTTAAGTAAGGCATTGACCGCAGGAATATCCCGAGTGGAATTAGGAAAAGGGCCATTCCTTTGTAAGCGAAGAACAGGATTAGCAGGTAATTAAGCGCAGAAAGGTAAGAGAGAAGTGCGCTGTTAAATGTGAAATTAAATGCTGTTGAAATAGTTGTTAGCCCTGTGTATGGAGCATAGGAAATCCCATTATTACCGAAAAGGCAAATTGCAATTTCACAATCCCACCTGCCTCTTGCCTGAAGCATATTAAATGCACCAAGATGATAACGTTGGATTTTCATTACGTCTCTACTATAGTTAGCAGATTGAAGAAGAGAATGCATTGCTCCATCAAAAATGGTCATTGGTACTTTTAGCACTGTGCCATCTTCAGTAGTTGTGGTTATTGTACTTTGGAAAGTCACGTCCTTTGGAGTTAAAGCAGCTAAATCCAAAACATAAAACTGGCATATTCCTGTTACTAATTGAAGTATGAATATAACTGAAATAGCTGAGATAAAAAGCTGTATAAATTCTGTTTTCGACCAGGTAACTACTTTTGGATTTTGTGTTGCTTCTCCAAACATGTAGGAAGCTGCAACCACTAAACCGGTGATTAATGCTGCAATTCCACTTAGTGGATAAAGATCAGAATACATCATGCTGAGAATATTAGCGCATGCTTCAGAACCCTGACCAAAGAAAAGTATTGAACCCATATTTACACCAATTTTGAGAGAACCGTAATATCAACTTCTGCACCTGCTGCACTCGCCAAACTTCTTGCTGCAGTGATCATTACCATTATGGAAGAGATTGTTACTAGTGTGATTTTTATTAGGAAATAGAATAGGTAGATTTCTAACTTGGATGGCTTGGTTTTATCTGCATCATTTGCAACTAAAGATGTGAAAAGTTTATTTGCATTATCTGGATTTGAAGTTCCTACTGCATCAAATTCATCGCATGAAGCAGTATCCAACTCTGGTATTGATTTATAAACTGGATTCGCATCCATGAATTTTGTGATTATTGAATCCATGAATATAATTGAAAGGGGGAGTATTAGGTAGAAGGAAATTGCTAATGCTATTAATAGGCCACCTGCGGGTCTTGTTAATTGGAACGTGCGGAGAAAAATTCCGAGAGGAAGGAAAAGAAGAAGCGCAGAGTTCTGACTAAATTCCAGTAATACTTTTAAGGATTCTAACTCAGCAAGTGCCATTCCTAAAACCTGAAAACCTAGAGAATATGCTGAGAGTATGACTCCGAAGCTCGAACAGGAGTTGATATTTATTCCTGCACCTATAAATGCGCAAAACGCAGTTTCTGAAGATTGTTTTCCGACTTCTGTAGCTGAAGAGAGTAGGTTTGAGCTTATCTGAGCCAGAGTGTTGAAGTTTTTTTCTAAGATAGAATTTGCATAGGTTCCTGTTTTAATTTTAGAATCTGCATAATTTTTACAAGCAACTTGCATTTTTGGATTTTTTGTTTTTGTGCATGCAATTTCGCAACTTTTTTGATCAGAGAATCCCAGGTACTTAAAACAGTCATTGAAGAACTCATTTTCTGTATAACTGGTGGATGGAGTAAATGATTTTACCAGCTCATCTGCTGCTGCAATTATTGATGTGAATAGTGCAATCATTAAGACCGTAACTATAAGCTGGTAGAATTCCTCTGTTGCCAGGAATTTTAGATCCTGAAGGTTGAATGCAGTTCCAATCATGTAGAATGCAATTAGAAGAAGGAGAGCAAGGAAAAGTGAAATGATTGAAACGCCTGTCCAGTCAAGTTGGCCAGAAGGTTGGCCAGAAGTTGGTTGGGGTCCACCTGGAATTGCACTGGAATCATCTATACAGTTTGGATCATAATTTGGATCTCCTTCCGGAGGGCAGGTTTTAGGAACTGGAATTGTACCTCCTTGAGGATAGAATTGTTTGCAGAATTGTTCATTTGGATTTTTATCGCAAAAGTCTTTGCATGCCGGGAGGCCAGGCTGCTGAATGCAGTAAGGTGGTGGCGCAGCAATAGAATTCGTAATCAGCAAAAGAAGAATTGCAATTAAGAGAAAGATTTTATTATTCATTAAAGCACCTTTGGTAAACCTGGAATCTCAATGTCCCCGCCGAGGAACTGCGAAAATGTTTTTATGAACTCCTTCTCCTGAGACTTGGGCAAATTCTCCTGTGCTGATGGCGAATGCTTTGGCTTTGTCTCCTCCGCATTGTTTGACGCAGTCAACTACTGCAAATGAATCGTAATTAGTGTCTCCTGCAACTGTATAGGTTGGATCAGCAAAAACACAGCCTTCGCACTCGCTTACGTCTTTTGGAATTAGATAAGTACATGACTGTGCAGGAGCTAAGTTCACTGGGCAGGTTTGTGCTGCTAATTGCTGAGTTTTACTGCATATTGCACCATTGTTTTTCTGTTTTATTGAATTAGGATCTATTTTTTCATTTTCATCCAATTCGTACTGATTTATCCTGCAGCTTAATTTTGAATCTAAACAGCCGGATTGATATTCACAAATTAGATCACAACTTGTGTAACCCTTTGCTTCGGTATCGTAGCCGGACATTAATGCAATTGCTAAAAGTTGGGGTTCCTCAATCCCAAGAATATCCATGCAGGCTTTTTTGAATGGATAATAGTAATTACCTTCTGAGATTGAAGCACTTTCATAGCCAAAAAAGTTATCTTCTGATAATGGAGCATCGAAATCATAGCCCCCAACTCCTACGCAATCATTTAACGTGTCTACCGTTCCGTATTCCTCAAGTTCATAGCCTGTTTTAAATAGATTTTCTTGGTAGAAGTGCACCTGATGAACGTTACAGTTGTTTTGCATAGCTGGAATGGTTTTGCATTTATCTGGGCAGAGTTTTGCCTGTTGCAGATCAACTGAAGGATCATCTTTGGGGATTATGGTTTTGATTTTGCATTGCTCTTCAAGCTTGGCACAAGCCTTTTGTATTGAAACATAAGTGCAGGTTTTTAGAGTTGACGGGTAGGGAAGTTTTCTGCATTCTTCTGGACAACTAGATTTCTGGGTTTCATCAAGATAGTTAACGGAGGGATCTTCAAGATATTCATCTATGGTCTTTTGGTGTGGAGAAAGACAAATTCCGTATTTTCCAGAAGCGGTGTCAATAAATTGAGCACCAGTTTGAAGAGCATTGTTTAGATTCACAATGTCCTTATCCACACCCTGTTTATCTACAGCATCTTTATCATCAAGTTTTTCAAAGATTTCTCCATAAGAGTACTGTGTAACTTCCGTATTACCTACTACCGTACTACCGGTAAAGGGGTAATAAGCTGCTACTATGGGTTGTTTGCAAACTGCCGGACAACTAGCCCCAAGATCAGAACTAAACATCTTATCCCCAAAAACATAAACCGTTAGAGTCAGCCAGTTAAATGCGTACATCAAAGGAAAAACGAACATTATGCCTATTGCTATAGCTATTAGTAAGCCGCCTAATCTGCGTGTAACGAAGAAAGATCGTCCAACTATACCCAATGCAATTAGCAAAGGTCCTAAAGTGAATGAAATCTTTTCAACAAAAAATAATTGGGCGTAGAGGGAAGCACCTATATTTCCGTAATGCTCAAGGACAAAGTTTATTCGCTCTATATCCACCATAAGGTGTGGGTTTTCACCAAATGAAAATGAGATCCACAGGCAAGGTGGAATTAGAAACATATTGCATGAAAAGCCGTGTCTTTTTCCTGCTTCCAGACCAAGGTCATAACTTTTTTGAATTAAACTACCAGAATCATCTTTTACTAATTCTATTAAATCCTGAGTGTATGCTTTTGCAAGTTGCTGCACACAGAGTATTGGACCAGAAGTTGCACCGCACGTAACCGTCGTACCAGAACCATTAACAATAACCGCAACCATTCCATCCAAGAAAGTAAGCGTAGTTACCAAAAGGAGAATAATTAGCCCATTAGTGAGAATCTGGCTACTTTCAACACTTGCCCATGCTTTTAGATCAGGGATGTCAAATGAGATGCCTGCCATGTATGCTGCTGCAACTAGAAGTCCAGTAAGAAGAGTAACTAGGATGGAAATTACCCTCCAATCAGTGAATAACTCTAGAAGACCGGAACTTGTTTCAACTTTTTTAACCGCCTCTTCTGTTGTTTTTGGATCTGCTGGAGCTGAATAAATCAATGCGAAAAGCATCAGTAAAAAAAATAAATTTTTGAGGTTCATCCAATTACCTTGAGCCCACTCGAAAGGTGAGCCATGAACTTTGTTCATCCAATCACTCTTAATGCCTTGTTTATTGCAGCCAGAAATGTTACGAATAATGCAAGTGTAAAGTTTGGAAGGAAATATGCCTGTGGGATTACTCTTGCCACCGTCCAGAAGTTTAGTTGGTCGTTGCACCCGCCGAGGACAATATCTTTTATTGTGCTTTCAAACTTACTGCAATCTGATAGAACTGATTCATACATCATACCATGCAAAGAATATGAAAATGGGATTAAAATATATAGGCCTACAGCTAAAGCTATGAGCATATTTCCAAGTGGCCTTGTTGGAATTAGAATTCTGAAGAAGAATGCAAGAGGCAATATCACATTGAATGCATAGACTGCTATACTTTCAAGTGCTACTTTTTGGGCTGTGACGCTTATTAGCGCAGGAGTTAAGTACATTGAATTAATCATTCCATACTGACTGGACCAGGTTTTCTTAAAAGCATTTGTTGGAGTGGTTACGCCACCTAATGGTGTATATAAAGTAAATGCCCATGTGGAATCCATTTGCAGGCCTATTTCCCGATTATATGAAATTGAAATCATTTTTTTAATGTCTTTTTCTACTTCTGAAACATAGCAGGATGCAAGTCTGGTGACATTTTGATTTGATTTGAATGCAATGTAGCAGGAAGATTCAAGCTTAAGTTTTTCAGCGCCATAGCTCAGGAAGGTTTTTGTTGTTATGCAGGAGGTATAGACTATTGATCCAATCATAATCAGAAGAAGAACGGAGATTCCTAAGTGAAACGCCTCATCTTTTGCGAACACGGTGTATTCTGGTTTTGAAACAAACTGGCCTGCCATATAAGCCAATGCAATTATTATTACTGTTAGGAGAATAATTATTCCAATTTCGCCACCTACATTTTTGAACACGTAACTGGCTACATTTGCCTCACAGGTTTTGTCAAGTGGTGCTGAGCCTGATGAACCGCTTGATGATCCACCTGAAGGCGGGGGTGCAAAACCAGTACCACCGAATCCTTCAGGAGGATAGTAAACCTTGCAGAAGTTGTCATTCGGATTTTGATTGCAGTAAGACTTG
>JACPAS010000069.1 GCA_016180665.1 Microcaldota archaeon | reverse complement strand
GTTTGATATTTAGATTTAAATAACTAGCTATTATGAGTTCGGTTTTTGACGATAGCAAATCGGGAAAGTTTCGCAGAACTTTCGTGGATCACTAGATTATTGCCTTCTAAGAGCATCAAGAGTAGCAAACAAAGCAGTCAGAGAGTCTGACGAATCTGGTCTAGCCCTAACTGGTGAGGGTTTATCAGTAAGCGTATCTGAAAGAGGCGTTCTGCCTATGAAATCTGCTAAGGGCAAAAGCATGTAATTGAAAGAGCTGGAATTAGCAGAAGATATTTTTAAAACATATTTAGAACCTGTCTGATCAGCAAGAAGAAGCTGAACTTCAGCAGTATCAGAAGAACCGCTTCTTTGTAAAACCTTTATTCCGACTAAGTTTAGTTCTGCTCTTTCAAGATATGTTAGGACAAAATTAATTGCTCTTCTTAGGTCTGATACTTTTTCTGGGAGTCTTTGCCCAGCCTTCACAAAACCTACAAATTTATTGGGAACAGCCAAATCTTCACTAGATAAACGATGGAATATTTTGTCGCTCCATAAATCTACGGCTTTTCTATGAGTAGACTCAAGAAACCTATTTAGCCGGTGCTGATCTTCTCTAATCATACAATCACAAGTTATTATTTATGGCAACATAGATTTAAAAATATGCTGATGCGACCGCCGGGGTTCGAACCCGGGTCACGAGATTGGCAATCTCGAATCCTACCACTGTCCAACAAAAGATTAAAGAAACATCTCATGGTTTTTTCCAAATTTTTTGCCCTTAGTTTTTATAAGAACAAAAAACTTCTAGACTACAGTCGCATTAGGATTAAATAAATATAGCGATTGGTTTAAATTTTATTGTGGTGGGAATAGATTTATGTCAAAAATAGCACTTATTGTGATTGATGTCCAAAATTACTTTATAAACAGGAATACAGAGCACTTGCCGGAGAAGATTGCGAGATTTATTGGATCTAATAAATTTGATTATATTCTATTCACACAATTTGTAAACCATTCAAAATCAAATTTCGCAAAAATGCTTGGTTGGGAGAAATGCAATTCTTCTCCTGCAATCGATATTCACTCTGCATTAGTTAACTATGTAAAAAAGAAGAATACGTTTACTAAGGATACACTTTCAGCTTTCAAATCAGAAGAATTGAAAAAGTTTTTGAAGAAAAATAAAGTTGAAGAGGTCTATTTGTGCGGAACTGATTCTGAAGCTTGTGTTCTATCTTCTGCTTTTGAAGCTTTTGATCTTGGGTTTAGAGTTCATATCCTGAAGGAGTTATGTGCAAGCACAAACGGAAAAGAGTTTCATGAATATGCAAGAACTATTATGGAAAGAAATTTGGAGAGGGCGCCCACCATCTAGCTTAAAAGTCCAACAACCTTGTTTGTCTTAGAACTCTGCTTAATTGTTGATATTTTTTAACTGGAACTTTTAGTTTAGTTGAAAGATAAGAATAAACTTCTTCTCTTGAATTAAATTTAAGTGGTGGAGAATCGAATGCATGTTTTACTCCTTCGCGGACTTGCCAAACGCCTACTGGAATGTTATACTCATCATCAATTTCTCTAAAAATGACTACTCTTGCCTGTTTTCTAACATGAGTCAAATATTCCAAAACCGAATATCTTGACGCATAATATCCGCCTACTTGCTCTTTTGCATAATCACTTCTTCCTTCATGTCTTTCATACTCTTCGCTTACATTCCATTCCTGCGATTGACTATTTACAGAACTGATCTTGCAATCCGAACCCTTGCATGCTGTAAGCATGCAAGAATCGTTCACTGCAAGGGGGGGCGATTGCCATGATTCAAAATTCTCAAATTCCCATCTTCCTGGAAGTAAAAGTATGTGGTAGCGGTTATGCAGAAAAGTATTTTCAAAAAGTAGAATTTCATTTATATCAGAATAATCTCTTAGTTCAACCATCATCTGTTTTCCCAGAGTATCGTCTGTAGCAGTTATTGACCAGCGAGTTGGGACTAGTTTTCTGTTTTCCTGCTTCCCTAAAACTCCTATACTAAGCATGCTCATAAGATAGTAGTTACTTAGGCCGTGATGGGCAAGCTCTGCAATAGCTTCAGCAGATTTTAGATTTTCATCCAGAATTGAATCAACCTTTTTTGGGATTTTTGGATTTCCTGCAAGATTGTATTTTTCAATCTGGCCAGAAGCACCGAGTGGACTGGTAATTTGTGAGAAGTTTAAACCTAAAATTGGTGGTTTTTTTAGATGCATTTCAACGTCTACTGAAGCTTCGCTCAAAGAAACTTCCTTCATTTTCTCTTCAATTCTTTGGCTTACATATGTCGTTCTTTTTCCGCGCACTAATGAAGCACTTCTTTCTATTATTGAGAGGTAATCTAAATCATAAAGTTCAGCACCTGTTAATGGAACTTCATCAATCGAAACTAAAGGGCCAATTGCTAGATTGGGGTAATTTTGGGAGCCCACAAAGATCTGAGAACTTGGGCCAAAAACATCCTGCTTAATTTTTGGCATTAAAGAAGAATGGAGCTTGCGGAAATTTACTTCGACCATGAATCATACCCACCTGACTAAATAATTCCGACCCAAGAATTACTGGTAGACTACTGATGCATCTATTGTAATTACACAAATCCGGATTATTTAGTTGAATGGCTATGGAATCGAATTTGAGATATATAAAGATTAGGAGGGGGGTTTGCCAGTGTATTTTTAGTATGCTAAAGGTGCACTAGCCATATCTTTAGAGTTTTTATCAAAGGTATTTAAAAGGTAAATGAAAATTAATAGCTATGGATTTATCTGAAGCAATACTATTAGCCATAATTCAGGGAATAACTGAATGGCTGCCTATTTCTAGTTCAGGTCATCTAGCATTAATTCAGAATATTCTTGGGATAGATGCGCCAATTGCTTTTGATATTTTGTTGCATATTGGAACTTTACTAGCCGTCTTCATTTACTTCTGGAAGGAACTATTAGAGATAGCGAAGGCAATTTTCTTTCTAAAGTGGAATTCAGAAGAGTTTAAACTTGCAGTTTTCATTGGAGTAGCTTCAATACCAACAGCAGTTATTGGGCTGGTTTTCAGGAAATTCTTCGAAACGATTTTTCATAATATTTTATATTTGGGAATTGCCTTCCTAATTACCGGAGTAATTCTGTATTTGACTAAGAATGTAAAGAAAAATGATCAAAAATTAGATAATAAAAAGGCATTGTTGATTGGAATTGCGCAGGGAATTGCTGTTGCACCTGGAATATCCAGAAGCGGTTCAACAATAGGGGCAGGATTATTACTTGGATTGAATAGGAGAAAAGCTGCAACATTCTCTTTTCTAATGAGCATTCCTGCAATAATTGGTGCATTTATGCTTGACGCCAGGAGTGTTATTTTAGATATTGATCCAGTGAATGGGTTTGTTGGGATTTTGATCTCCGGGGTTGTTGGTTATTTGACAATTAAATATTTGATGAAAATTATTGAAGATAAAAAGTTCTATTTGTTTGCTTATTACTGCTGGTTAGTCGGAGCATTGAGTATTATTTACGCACTTTCTTTCTTGTAGAAGATTTTTTTCCGTTATTTTTATTACGTCCATTTTCTTTTATTGCCTCTTCTTCCTGCATGAACGCATAGAATAAAAGCTTAATTAAAAAAAGGCCAATAACTCCGCCAATCGGAACCATCGTATAATATGGCCAGGGGTCATTGAAGATATGCCTGTTTGGAGGGAATATTGTATTTCCAGGTTCTGGGTAAAATGACCAATGAACATCGAATGCATAAAGAGCTAAGAAGGTTCCGCCCATCGCTACAAAAAGAAAAATTAAATCTGCAATTATCTCATGCCTACTAACCTGAGGTCGACCGAATCTTCTTATCATACTGAATACTATTAAAAACAAATTATAAAAATGCTGGTGTGTCACAAAGTGTGAAACCTATTAATCTAAGCTATGCGCAGAGCAGCTAATTGATGGATGAATATGTGATCTTACTTCCCCTAAGAACCAGCTAAGGATAGTACGTTCACCTGGACTGAGATTTTCTGCTTCTGGGAAATTTCCAAATCTTAAAAGATTCAATAAGTGATCTATGTATAGCCCTCTCACACTTCTTAGCTGAAGCTTATTTTGCGGAAGACCGAATATAGAAACGTACTCAGTTGCATCAGAGATTGATTGCGCTTCTGGCCACATCCTCAATCCATTAAAAAGAGTATGCCCTAGTCTAGCTGCATCCAATGATAACGTAACTCTAGGAGTTTCTGAAGTAAGATCTGGAATAAGTAATCTGCGAATAAATAATTCTACATTTTGGAGCAGTAAATATGCTAAGAGCGCTCGGTCACTCACGAACTCTATGACAGCATCAGGTGCATTAATAATATACTGATCTTTAGGTGATTTAGAAAATGATTGGAGGTATCTTACCATACCAATAGGTTTTCCAGACAGATCATGGAAATGCATAAACCCCATTAGGCAGGGTTTTCTAAGATGTCTCATTACTGCGGCTGCTAAAAGGCCAAGTTGAACAATAGTAACTGGGTGGGGGGAATGCTGAGATACTCCAAAAGATGCGACTTCAGCTGCACTTGTTTCAAGTAGACTGGATGTTTTAGCTACTGTGAGTGGTGGCATGCCTAGATCAATCCAAAATCCAGGATCAGTAAGAGCGAGACATACTAAATTTGTTAGGTTTGGAGCAGTTTTAATAGTGGGCCAAGAACGCAATCTTTTCATCCTATCAGCTATGCGCCCTATCTCTCCATGTGGATCTGCAAATGGACCTTCTAACATTAGAGCATCAGAGCCTAATCTTTCTAATATGTGCTTTATCTGTTCAACGTCTCTTGCACGACTGCCATTTTGAGCAAAGAAAGTTGAATATGCAGCTTTAGGAGTTTCAGTTGAGAATCTAATGGGTTGCATGCTTACATAGTGTGGCAAAAAGTATAAAAATAGTTAGTTAAGACCTTGAATAGCTAAAGAACATATTTAATTCTTAATATATAGATCTAAGCGGTGATCAAATGGGAATTCTTGACGGTATTGTTGGCGGAGTAACGAGGAATGTTTCAAGCAGTATCCAAAGTTCTGTTAGCAATGCAGCATACAAAGCTACTAGCTCAGTAAGCCAAAATGTAAGTAAGGGGGTTACAGATGCAGTTAAAAAAGCAACAATAAATGCAGAAGAGGCAATCAAGAAAATATCATTTGCTAAGAACGCAAGCGGTGGCTATGACTTATTTTATGATGGAAAACCACTTTCAGGAATCAGCAGAAATGATCTAAAAATGGTTGAGGGCAAGAAAAAGGCTGATGCAATGTGGCCAATGAAAGCAATTTTGAAACCGAAACATGAAGTATTCCAACATGAGAAAGTAGTCACAACTATTGCTGATAGAATGTTGGATGACATTGGGCTAAAGTAGATACAAACTGGAAGGTGCGAATAGATGGGACTAGTAGATGGAATTATTGGTGGAGTCGTTGGCGCAATGGTTTATGGTGCCAGTAACGTTCTTGGCTCATTAGTTGGGGCAGTAATAAATGTTATTAGAAGTCTAATTAGAGGCCCTGAACGATGGGAACTTATAAAAGTTGAAGAAGAGGAGAAAAACTTTAGTTTTGGTGGAGACCCAGTTAGTGGTTACAACATACTTTATACTGGTAAAAATAATGGTGATAGATTTGGAAGAACCGGCGGGTCTTTTCTAAGTAGATATGATCTGAAAGCATATGATGTTAAAACGGAAAATGCAGCTATTTATTTCTTAATCTATAAGCTTGAAGTTCAGCACGACTGGCTGAAGAATCGTAAACTTGCTACTTTAATAGCCAGAAAGTTACACGCAGATATAATGGAAAAACTTAAGGATCCGAAAATGCTCAAAGAGATTAATTATACAAAGTGGAATGAACTTTACGGAAAAACTAATAAATGAATAAATACATGGCTCAAAACCCAAGACTGGAAACAGAGACTGCTCTTGTGCACGAAGTGCACATGTATTGTAAAACAGCAAACTGCAATTAAAAGATAAGAAAAACAGATGGGCCCGCCCCGAATTGAACAGGGCGTCTTCTGCATTTTGAGAATCAATTTGACCATATCGGCCTAATGGTTTTTTCCAGGGTTTTTGCCATCAGAAATACT
Source organism: Microcaldota archaeon (assembly GCA_016180665.1). GTDB lineage: Archaea > Micrarchaeota > Micrarchaeia > Anstonellales > Bilamarchaeaceae > JACPAS01. Next base: position 3,100 of record JACPAS010000069.1, on the reverse strand, counting down.
TAGATCAAAAAGCCTCGTCAAGCAGACGTCTTACCGTTATCTCCTTATTTAAATCATCAAATAAAGAATCGACTACGGGCCCGTAAAGAAATACTATTTGAAGGGAAGTTAATGACATCCTCCGCGGCCTAAAGGCACGCGGTTTCCTTTTTCTTAATAGGTTAGTGGATCGTATAAATTATTAATATTATGCTGTTGCTGTCCACCTTTCCAGGAAACGGCGAACCGTTTCCTGGCTGTTCAAAACTTATAATTTTGAACATGGGGCATAGTCATAGATGCCCTGTCCTTAAACATATAGTCTAAGGACCTGGTGCTAATATTAATCGCACCATTCAGATCTGCATTATATTCCATAGAACAGTTTGAGCATGTGAATAAACCTCTTTTCCTTATTCCTTCATTTCCACATGTATGGCAGGTTTTAGAAGTTCCTCTTTCTGAAATAAAACAAACAGGAATTCCATCCCAATTTGCCTTATAGGTTACGAACTGCTGGAGCTGGTAATAGCTCCATTGGTTTATTCTTCTCTTCATATTTCTTCCTTTATTTGCAGAAGCCTTTCTTATGTTTTGCAAATCACCCATAGAAATTACTGGCTGGAAACCTTTTGCCTTTAGCTGCTTGGCTTCTTCAACTATGGCCTTGCTGATTCTATGGTTTATATTTTTGGTGATTCTGCTTTCCTTATCTTTCATCTGCTTTATTTTCTTAAGGAGTTTCTTCTTTCCTAATTCCTGCCTTAGAACTCTGTAATGCGCTCTAACTGCTCTTATGTTTTCTCTGTAGAATCTAGGTGTCATTGAACTCCCCACTCGAGCCACAGAAACTGCAGGGTTCCTCTCCCCTAAGTCTATAGATATTAATGCAATTTTTTCTTTCTGAATTGGAATTTTTTTATCTTCTACTTCTTTTTTTATTGTTAGGTGCAAGAAGAAGTTTCCATTTGAATAAGAGATTTTACTATCACTAATTATACAGTTTTCTAAATCTTTCTCCTGGAAATCTCTCATGTACAGAGGCAGGAGAATCCCCCCTCTTAGACCGAATACGGGAATTCTTATGAAGTATTTGAAGAGCTTATTTCTTGTTCTGTAAAACTTAAAGGTGTCATGTCTAAGAGTTAATGGAATTTTCTTTATTTTAGAGTTTTTGTTTCTTCTTTTTACGTTTAGAACTTGAGTATATGCAGTTTGATAAGTAGCTGAATAAAGATTAGCTATCTTCTTTAGTTTTCCTTCTGAATAAAGCAGTTTAGTTAATTGTTTTAGTGAATAGATTTTGTTTTTATCTATGAACTCATCTGAGAAATTTACTGCTTTCTGAAATTCTGAATATTCTTTTAGAAGTAAAGCTGATTTAGATGTTGAAAGTTTTCCTATTTTTATTTTGAGAGTTTTTAGAAGCTGCATGATTGGATGAGCAATAGGTCATATATAAACAAAAGGAGGGGTCTTTGCCACTGGTCCGTTACGTCGTCTTTTGACTTGTGAATGATAAACGGTGCTACCATCCATTGGCTGAAGCCACATGGATTTCACGCACCAGCATCTTAAAATTAAAATTAGAAAAGCTAGTATATGATATCCTTTAGTTTTCTGTTCTTTGCAGCGGATTTTAATTCTCTTATTATTCTCTTTCCAGTACTCATAGGTTCATTATAATAAAAACCGGAATAAGGAGAACCATTAACATAAACATTTGTTCCTGCAACTATTCTGGCGCTTATTTCAAACGCATAGATCTCCAGATCTTCAGAAATAATTGTTTCAATGCAGAATGGCCCGAACATCCCCCCAAACAGATCAAATGAAACGTCGCTTATTCTTTTACCAATTTCCATATACTCCTGTAATAAGGATTCACGGAGAACCATCGGTTCATTTCCAATTACTGTGAATGCCATTTTTGGGTGCATTCCCGCAGATACTGCACGGGCGATCTCATCTGCGCTGCTTTCAACTCTTTTATCTACACCAAGAAGTTCCAAAGCACCATGAGAGGTCTTATAACCAAAATTGTTAAATGGAGAGAAGAAATAATGCGGATATGCGCGGACGCCAATTATAAATTCCTGTATCATGCATTTTTTATCGCCGACCCTTAACCGGAATTCGTTTTGTGAATTTACAATTACGTAGCCTCTTCCGCCTTTTGCGCCAGGGAATTTCACTAAAGCCGGACCAGAGATTTCTTCTGGTTTCAGAATTTTCGGGGTTCTGACTTTTGCCTTGTGCATCCACTCAAACATTTTGTCCCTGCTTCTTTCCCAGACTAGACTTGCGCGGTTTCCATAAAGTGGCACTTCGAGTGAATCTACTTTTTCACCCACATATTCAACAAAAGAACCATGAGGGATTACTATTGCATTGTTGCTGACTAAGTCTGATGGATTAAAATCTGCATAATTATCTACAACTATAAACTCGTCCGGCTTAGCCAGTGGAAAGGATTCATACAGTGATTTTTTATCCCGCTGAACGATTCCTATTGATTTAACCCCTTCTTCTCTTGCTGCTTTGAAGAGTTGTAATGAAGAATGCGAACAAATAGTTGCTATTGAAAACTTTTCTCCGTATGAATCAAGAATCGAATTTATTTTTTGTTTGTCTACTAATACCATAGAAGTATATGAACATACTTATTTTTATTTTTACCAGTGCGGAGTGTCATGTGAATTTCTTATTTTACACGTTAAAGAAAGGTTTAAAGAACGTGCGAACGATAGTTATATTGTTTTCTTTTGGTTAGGCGCAGCTGGGGTTAAGTCAATAGTGGTACTAACTGTGAAAATGATAGTTTTAAAAATGGTTTATTGTATTAACTAAATGGAAGTGCAAATTTTATGAGCGCTAGTGTTATGATGACAGCAAATAATAGGCGGAGGTTGAGGAAACCTGGTGGTTTTTCTGAAACTGACAAAGAAGATGCTGCAGTTGCATTAAGGAGAAGGGCTACTTTGAAGTTTAGCAGAATCTATGATAGTCACATGGTAGGGCATTATGTCGTACAAGGGAGAGTTATTCAAAGTTTTAATAGAAGGGGATTAATAGATGATAAAGTAGGAGAAATCGGCTGCGGATCCTGCGCAGGAGTTTT
>JACPAS010000019.1 GCA_016180665.1 Microcaldota archaeon | reverse complement strand
ATGGATTTAGGTTTTCTCTATTTATTTCTCCAACAAAACTGTTTGTCAGCTTTGTGGTTAATCTGGAGAAATCAATACCTTTAAAACCTAAAAAAAATTCTGTGGTGTAGAGCTCACTTTTTATTCTGCTTAGGTCATTGTGTATCTGATCTTTTTCAATTTCTAAACCTTTTAATTGCTCATCAATAGTTATGTTTTTTGCTTCCTGAAGAGGATTTAGAATAGCTGCAAAATTTGGTTTTTGATCTGTGTATTTTTCAAGAGAATTTTTTATACCACGAATTTTTATTAAGTATTGGGAAATTTCATTATGACGCTCAAGTGGTATGCCTTTTTCGACCTGTTCATTCTCAAAAACATTTATTTCAACGAGGCCAAGCTCGTGGAGTTTTTTAACTATTTCATCTATCAGCGATTTTATTACAATTATCCTGACTTTCTGCATTTTTACCGGATAAAACATACTAGCCCTCACTAAATGTTAGATAGAGATTTTACGAATTTATTTAAGACTGAATCTAATTCCGTCGGATTTAGCTTCATCTTTTTTATTTTTTCAGCCTCTTTGTGAGCCTTGTCCAATGTTGATCCTATATCAGACTCAATTTTTTCTTTTCCATGCTGAAATCTGGAATTCTTGATTTTTACAATTTCTTCTTCAGTTTCCTGACCTATTTTTAGAACAATGTCTTTTGCCTTTTTTAGAGTCTGGTCCGCGGTTTCTTTTGCTTCCTGCTTCATTTTTTCGGCTTTTTCTTCTGCATGGCGGATTTCTTCTACAGTTTTTGTAAAGTCTGACTGAACATGTTCTTTGTGCATAAACACACCTATAATTAGACAGTTTATTTATTATCAACAATATTTAAAAACTAATTGCTAGCAAATATAACTATCTTCTAATTGTAGAATCCGAGGATGTGAGCCATAGCTTCCGAAGAAAAGTAATGGCATTAATTAAGCCATTATCTGCTCTCGTGGCACTTGAAAAGATAGGACCGCGAGGACTAGTCTGTAAGCAGAATTACAGCTAAATGCAGAATTTGATAAGCGGAAGTGCTGTAAAAGCTTGAACGGCAGTAATTAGAAATTAGTAATTAAAACGGAGGTTAGAAAATGGGTGCATATAAGTATATTAGAGAAGCTTTTGAAAAACAATATAAGGAAAGGGGCCAGGATTACAGAAATAAATTAATTCAATGGAGAACCGAAGGCGCAATTGTAAGAGTAGAAAGACCGATTAATGTTGCACGTGCCAGAACTCTAGGTTACAAAGCTAAGATTGGTTATGTCGTTGTACGAATTAGAGTAGATAAAGGAAGAAGGAGAAGGAGAACTCCCATGGGGGGGAGAAAAGCCAGACATAACTATTTACTTGTTCAACCTGATTTATCTCATCAAGCGATTGGTGAGCAGAGAGTTAATAGAAGGTTCCCTAACTTAGAGGTTTTGAATTCTTATTGGGTTGGAGAAGATGGCACTCATAAATATTTTGAAGTTATTATGGTAGATTCTTCTAAGAATGGAATTAGCTCCATGGCAAAACAAGTTGCTTCAAGAAAGAAGAGGGTTTACCGTGGATTAACAGCGCAAGGAAGGAAGGCAAGAGCTCTTCTTTAGATTTTTTAATTTAGGTGAAACTGAGATATGCACGATTCTTTAAGATCAGATGTTAGAAGGCAGCTCGCTAAACCTAATTATACAAAAAGGGCTAAAGTGCTAGCTTTTGCTAAGGGACTTTTTAAATTAGAACCATTGGTTGAAGTGGCTGTGGTGGGGGTGTCTAAATTAGATAGGATTTGCTCAGAACAAGAGGGCGAACTCAGACCTAAATATTTAACTACAGTAAGAGAAAGGGCTTCTTTTTCCGGAATTTGCAGAATTTTGAAAGGACGTTGTTCTCCACAATTACAAAAGGAGTTAGTTGAAGTTTTGAGTAGAAGATATGGTGATGCTTTAGAAATTGCCGTTAGTGATTTGGCTCGATATTTTGCTACTAGAGAAAGATTGGCTGATACTGAAATTTCATTCCGAATATGGATTCGTATAGAATCACCAAGTGATGGGATGGATACAGTACCAGCTAAATATTTGGAATTGTACGGAGTAGCTCAAAGAATGAAGATGGAGGCACGGGAGTTATTTAAAAGTGATGTATTAACTTCTGAAAGAGCCAAAGAGCTTGTTGGAAATATTAGCGAGACACCTAGAAGGTTTTATGATGTATTAGTTCAAAAAGCAGTTGCACAAGTATAGTTAGCTGCCTTTGTAGAAACTTAAGAATAACCTTAAAATGCTGGCGGGAGGGGACGTGACTGTTCTTGAATGCATAGCATTCAAGGGTTCACAATGTGAGTCTCCATAAGGTCTAGTTTCATGAGAAAGATAGCAAATCTTAGGAAGCTAGACCTTATGTCACGCCTAAAGCGCGTCTTTATAGTTTACTTAAAATTAGCGCGGCAGGCTCCCAGAAGAAGCATTTCTAAAGAGCCAGTTAGGCTTTTATTTTATTAACTCCAATATTTGTGATATGTTTGATATAACAGATTTTGAGCCTAGAGAGAATCATGGATTCAAAGAATTGTTTAATTTTCAGAAGGTTAAATCGAGAATCAAAGCTGTTGAGAAAATTGCTGATGCTGGGAATTTTAAAAATAAGGAAGTGCTGATCTACGTAAAGGATTTTGAGTTTGATGTTGGCGCAATTAAGGTTCTTGGAGATTTGGGAAAGGCTTGTTTTTTGGTTGATTTAAGTAAGGTTATTCAGAATAGAGGAGTTAGAAGGGCAATTGAACTTTCTAAAATTAGACGCTTCTTGTATTTTTGCAATAAGTATAAGGCGTTTTACGCATTTGCTAGTTTTGCTAAAGATGAGTTTAGCTTGAGAAGGCCTCACGAACTGGTTTTTATTGGAACTCTGCTTGGTTTGAACAGAGGGCAGGCGAAGTTTGCGCTGGAGAGGATTGGAAAATATCTTTAGACTATTCCTTCTCAAATATTACGTTTCTTTTGTGTTTAAAATGCTCATCCCCAGTAAGGAGTTTACAACTATCATCAGTTAGATAAGCATAAATAAGTGCATCATTCAAAGAAAGTGATTCTGTTTCTGCAAGCTTTCCACCTTTTATGGAGGTATCTAAATCTAATTCAAGAATAAGTCCTCTTCTTTTGATAAACTCTAGCAATTTAGTGATAGCATCCTGGTTTACTTTTTTCCTTGTGAAGGTTCGGATAATTTCAGCTATTACAATTGTCGGAGTTTCAATTATTTCATTTTCAATAAATTTTTGAAATCGTTTTTTGTTAAAATATGCAATCCAGGCATAGGTATCTGCAATATATCTAATGTTCATGCTCTTCATCCTCTATAATGTCTTTTGTTGATACTTTCCCTGCAAGAATTCCAGCCATGCTCTCTTTGTTTTCAAAAAGGCAGCTTTTTAGATGAGTATTTATAAATGCGGATATATTGTCTGAGCCAATCTCTCTAAGCTTCTTTAGAACTACCTCATCTATTGTTATAGTAATACGAACTGTCATAATCTCACCAATATGATATATGAAGTATGCTATTTAAAGGTTTTGTTACGATCTAAAACCCGCAAAATAGTCAAACTTGTGTATATAGGTAATGTAAATAAAGTCAAATTCTTTTATAATATCTGAGAAACGGGAACGGAATTCGATAATTGTTTTTTGAAAGTGCTTATTGTCGACTGCATCAAAAGCAATGTCAATGTCGTATTTGCCAATTAATTTTAGATAGTAGGTTATGTATGGGTTGAGAAGGCAGTAGGTTTCAAGTTCCTTTTCCTTTTCTTTAGCCATGTTCTGAGTAGTGGCTAGAATTTCAAAATGGATTAAATTTATCTTAGTTGGCTGGATGACTGCTGAGTATGTTTGGATTACTCCGGATTGTTCTAATTTTTTTATTTTGGTTCTAACAGTATTTTCTGCAAGATTAGCTTTAATTCCGATTTCAGTTAATGAAATCCTTGCATCTTTTGAAAGAGCTTCTAAAATTTTTATTTCACCTTCATCGAAGGGAAGTTTTCTTGGTTCCCCACCCAGATGAGAGAACTTCCGGTCAATTTTTCCAGAAATGTGCGACCTTGGATAAGTGAAGTATTCAGGAGATATAGTTATGAAATAATTTTTTACATGCTCTGGGAACTTAGATAGAATTTCATGAAAAATAGAGTTGAACTGGACTATGTTTTCAGCTGCAATAGCTATTGCCAGGTCTATCTTTCCGCCGCAAGTTGCTACCCACCTGGTGCTTTTGTATTTAATCAGAAATTCAACAAATGCCTTCTTTTGTTCTTCCGGTAGTTCTTCCAGCTGAATCCAAACTTCATGGTTAGTAAGGCCTAATTTGGAAACATTCAAAATTGCAATGAATTGGGTTATTGCACCACCTCTAACTAATCGGTTAATTCTGTAATTGAGGGTTTGTTTGCTTAATCTTACTTTTTTTCCGATCTCATTCAGGCTCCTTCTGCAGTTTTGCTCAAGTTCATATAGTATTTTTTTATCTGTAGAATCAATTTTCATATTTTACATTTAATCAAAAAGAATTATAAATATTTAGTTTTTGTCAAAATATTCTTTAATATATATTAAATATACTTAAAACCATAAAGAATCATGCAAAAACACATAATGACTCAAAGAGAAGTCGCTGAAAGGAGATTAATCAAAATCGCCGGTGATAAGGTCATGCCTTTTGAGCCGGTTAAACATTCTCCTTTAATTGACAGGTTCAAAAACGGAAGTTATGGGGCCAGTAGTCTCGGATTCGGGCTTTACGCAAATGGACACAATCTAAGAGGGAAAAGTACTTTTGCACCATTTGGATTAATTTATTCAGATGGATCGTGCGTATTCTCAGTGAGTTTCTTCAGAAGAGAGTACGATCCTAAAGAAAAACCACCTTATATGATTATTAGTTCTCCCGTTGGAGAGAACGTAGAGGCAAAGGTAAGTGACTTTGTAGAAAGAGTCTTTAGAGAAATAGATGGATTAATTTCTGGTGCTTATGTAAGATTTCTAAAATTAACCAGCTATTTGAAGCTTCTTAAAACTGGATTTTTACCTGTAAAAGAACATCCGTGGCATCCTGAGGCGCACGAAGAAGATGAAACTTATACAAACGGTCTGATTAGATTTGATTCTCTGGGAAGAGAGGATGAAGGACAATATTTAGCAAAGTACAGGAGAAAGCTTGGACAGAAAAAAAGAGCATTTGAAAGTTTCTTAAGAAGGAATGATTTGACTTACAGATTAGATAGACTAGATTATTCAGGACATGAAATTGCGTTTGGGATAATTGAAGAACATTTTAGATTATTAGCACGATTAGGTAAACAAATAGGGTCTACACCTGAAGACCATACTAATTCAATATCCAAAGAGATGCTTTCAGTGCCATCAGTAAGTGGCTTGTTGGGGTTTATTGACTCCGTTCCGGTTTCACTTTTTGTATATGAACGCTTATCAGATAAAAGTGTAGGAGCTTATACTACCATAACTCTTCGCGATGCTGAAACAATAATTCCCAGGTTAGGCTTATCTGGTTCAATAGATGCCACAGGTTTTACTGCACATCCTAATTATGCTTATGTAAGAGTATTTGAAGAACTTTCAAAGCAGGGTTTTTCAGAGGTTCACTTAGGCGGTTCGGAACATCCTGATTTGAATGTTGTAAAGAGAAGGATTGGTGCAGTTAATGATCCTACTTACTGGGTTGTGAAGTTGAGGGAATCTTTATAAAGATTGTTTCTGTTTATATGCTGAATCAAATAAGTAATTCCAATTTATAGTTCTTGGTTTTATCTCTTTGATTCAGCATAGATTGAGATAAGAAATCATTCTTATCTCAGGATACGTAGATGGTGACTAGATGACAGGAGTTGTTCCGGCTCATATTACAACTAAAATAAGATCTCATCCTCATGTAGAAGGACCTGCAGTGACACCTGAAGAGCGCGAAAGATTTAGAAAAGCGGTTGGAAAATTTAATGAGAGACCGGAAGGTTCTTTGGAAAGGGTGGAAGCAATTGGTACAATTTATCCATTTATTCTTAGAATGGTCAGGACTAAGGAGAAAGAAGGATCTTTAACACACAGTGAAAGAGAAGGAATTGAAGGGAAAAAAGCCATGATGGAAGGCATGGTAGAAGAACTCCTAGAAGCTTGTAAAGGAGATGTAGAAGTTAGGCTGAAAGCTTTTGGAGCCCTGGTTGAGATATCTAATATTTCTAATTACGTAATGGTTAGACCTTTTGTAACAATTGCTAATAATAATGATGATACTGAAATGCGATTTAAGGCAATTAGAGCAGTATATGAACTTTTGTTAAGAGAAGAACATAGGAACACATATGTAACTATCGGCAAAGATCGAATGCCAGTTTCACACTTCCTTAGGAAAGTTCTTCTTGACCTAGCAAGAAATGGCACGTATGCCGATGTGAGAAGCGAGGTAGTAAAGTGCTTTACCAATTCAAAAGATTCTGCTACTCTTAGAGCAATCCATGAAGGAAGCAAGTTCAAAGATACTAAAGAGGAAGCCTTCAAAGCAAGGATGGATGTTGAGGAGGGAAGAAGAAAAGCTACAACTATAGACCCAGATGAAATCTTAGGTGCATTGGGAGATGACAGATTAACTAGATTAAGAGAGACTCAGGTAGTATATGATAACTATGCTGAATTAAAGGAGAAGGCACGAAGTGGTGCAAGTCCAGGAAAGGGAAAACTAAAATTAGTATACAGTAGTAAGGATGAAGAACCGGAAGAGCCACCACCATCACCAGCCATGGCTGCTGGAAAATTAGATAAAGAAGGGGAAGGTAGTACAGATGGAACTAAGCTAAAGGATGCAGCTTAACCTAAGTCTTTTCCAGTCAGCATTCTATAAGCTTCCAAATATCTTTCACTGGTTTTGTTGATTATTTCTTCTGGGAGTTTAGGCGGGGGCGGAGATTTATTCCAGTTCAATTTTTCTAAGTAATCACGCAAAAACTGTTTATCCAGACTTTCTAAAATTCCTTTTTCATATTGTTCTTTTAACCAATAACGACTTGAGTCTGGTGTTAATGCTTCATCAATTAGTATTATTTGAGATGTTGAATTAAATTCACCTAAATACCCGAATTCAAATTTTGTATCTGCCAAAACCAGTCCACACTTTAATGCATGGGATTTACCAAAGTTATAGAGTTCAATTGATTTTTCCTTAATATGATCGTAAGCAAATTCTCCGACTAATTTCTTCGCTTGATCTTCTGTAATGTTCTCATCATGACCGGTTTTTGCTTTTGTTGAGGGAGTAAAAATTGGTTCAGGTAGCTCATCTCCGTTTTTCAATCCCTTTGGAAGTTTAATTCCGCAGACTGTTCCACTTTTCTGATATTCTTTTAATGCGCTGCCAGTAATGTAGCCACGGACTACGCACTCTAGTTGTATTGGCAATGCACTCTGAACAATCATACTTCTTTTTTCCAAATAAGCAGGAAGAGAAGCTGGAATTGCATTAGTGATAAAATGATTTTTTATTATTTCAGAAGTTTTTAGGAACCAAAAAATTGAGAGAGAATTTAGAACGTTCCCTTTA
>JACPAS010000144.1:1593-2860 GCA_016180665.1 Microcaldota archaeon | reverse complement strand
AAGATGGTTTCTGGAAAAATAGGTGAATTAAATACTAAAACATTTGATTTAGTAGTTAAAGAGATAGTTCACTTAATAAGAAGTTCGTAATTTTAATTTGGTGAATTATTTTTCAGGTAAGGATAAATGAAAAGAGTCATTAGAAATACCGAAATGGAGACTAGACTAAAAATTAGGCCATAGCCAAAAGAAACAATGAGAAAACCAAAGCTTGCAAGTGAAATGATCTCAATAATTCTGTAGGGAACAACACTTACACCTATATCTGTAGAGACTAAAGAGCTTTTACGAGTTAGCTTTGCAAAAGCTGATTCGTATAAGTGACCACCAAAACCTGCACCCAAAGCTATTAAGGCTAACATAGGATAGAGGGCAAACTTATCCAGGTAAATAAAAAATATAAGTGGAATTGATACTAGAACAACTGAGAGAATGGCATTTATTTTTAGAGGTATATGGAATTTAACAGAACTGAGCGTTCCGATTGCATAGAATAGAGAATAAAGCGCAAAGGCAAGACCTATTTCTAGAGGATTCATATTCAGAACTGTGGAGAAATAGATCGGAAGTACGAAGCCCGTGTACATACCTATTTCATATATCGCAGCAATAGACATTATTATTGAGACTGACCAGAACTTTCTGTCTCTCTTCTGAAATATTTGTTTAAGAACCAAATTTGGATTTATTTTCCCATCTTGTTGGCTATTTATTTTGAATGTAAAGTAAAGCAAAACTAGAGAGATCAGAATTAAAGCTAAAAGAGTATTGGAAAACGCCAAATAAGTCAAAAACAAAGCAATTAAGATCTGACCTGCAACGTCTCCAAGAAATCGTACCCCAAGCATAAATGAGGCGAATTTTTCTTCTTTTCCTTTTTCCACTGAGCGGTATAATTCTGTTCTGTTTACTGCCCAAAATCCAGACTGTCTTACACCCTCTAATGCTTTTCCTAAGCCGAATAGAACGGAATTGTTTGCAAATAGGTAAGTAACAAGTGCGCTAACTACGCTTAACCCGTAAATTCTGAAGATAAGTTTAGTTCCAATTATATCTGCTATGCTTGCAAATATTGCTCTTACGACCATCATAACTAGTGGAAGAATGGCAAAGAGTAGGCCAATTTCTTCAATTTTGAAGTTTTTTGTAAGTAGATACAGTGGTAAAAATATACGTAAGGAAGCGGAAAGTACGACCTGAAGGAAATTAATGTAGGTAATATTTTGGAGGAGTTTCATCTTATATATAAATGGAAAATGATATTAAT
>JACPAS010000144.1:0-1582 GCA_016180665.1 Microcaldota archaeon | reverse complement strand
TAATAAATTAACGTTTTAGAATTCTCACAAAGCCGTGATTTCCGTCAACCTCAATTAGATCTCCGTCCTTTATCGCTCTTGTTGCAATTCCGGTTCCAACTATGCATGGAATTCCAAATTCTCTGGAAATAATTGCAGCATGACAAAGAATTCCCCCTTCATTTGTTACGATTGCTGCTGCTTTCTTAATTGCAGAAATAAAATCCGGAGAGGTCATTGAAGTAACTAAAATTTCTCCTTTTTGTAAGGACTTAGCCTCTTCTGGACTCATTGTTACCCTTGCAATTCCGCGGACTAAACCTTTGTTTGCTATATTTCCTGGAATTTCTACGATTTCTTTTGCGCTCTTTATTGGCTTTAAGAATTGATTCTCTTTCTTTCTGGCTTCATCTCCACTGAAAGATTCAAATTTATCATTTTCCCATATAAAAAATGCATACTTCTTTCTATACTCGATTAGGGATTTTGGATCAAAATCATTAAACAAAAGCATTACTTCAATGGCCAGAAGCCATTTGATATCAATAAGGCTTAGGCCCACTCTATTTCCTATTTCTACTAACAATAAATCCAAGTAGTGAAGCATAATCATAGTGTATTCTTTTCTGTAATCCTGGTACCAAGCATGTGCATCAAGAACTTCAATTAACATTTTTTGTTCTTTAGTCAAATTGAATTCCTCAATTAGTTCTTGTTTTTCAGAAATTGTTTGCTTTATCGATTGCTCCAGTTCTTCCAGGTATTTCTTTGGATCTGGGTAATTTGAGAGTAGGGTTTCAAGATCTTTTTTGAAATCTTTATCAGTTAAAACTTGCGTTTTAAAATAGTTATTGTGGAGCCAAAACCATTTTTTTGCATGTTTTTCTAGCATCGGAGTAACGTTCTGTTCTCCCTTGAAAGCAATTGCTATTCTTAATAAATCCTCTAGTTCTCTTTTGCTGAATGACTTTCTTGTCGTAGTTGTAAGAATGGAAACTACCTTATCAGATTTAGAAATTTCCCGTATTAGGTGTTCCCCCCTTATACCTACTGGCTCACATACGGCGCCTAAAACAAACCAATCAACGTAGAGTTTATGGAGTTTTTTGAAGTTTAAGATTAACTTCTGATTAGAGATATTTTTTATTTTAGTATTTTCCATTTCTACAAAAAAGTTATCTGAGTCATTTGCACTTTTTGATACATCTTTAAGAAATGACTCTAAGCCATTTGGTTTTAAGTGCTGGTCAATTATTCTTTGGCCAAAATCATGCAAATCTTCCATCTTAGTGTACCAGGAAACAACCTCTCCATCGTATTTTATGTAGGTATGTGGCCAGGATTCTCCGAAATATTTTTTTGTAGGTTCTGTCCAAGCTTCCATGCACATTAAGATTGGAAGAACCGTTGCCTGTCTTTCCCATTCCAAGTATTCTTTCATAATGAACCGCCCAGTCTCCTTAATTCGTTCAAATGAAATGACTTGTCTTTTAAGCCTAATTCACGCCTGAGTAAAATAATCCTTCTGAAGTAATGCTTTTTTTGCTCATCTGGCTTTTCCCCATAAATATTATCTCCGTAAAAGAAACAGTCTATTGTGTCT